>NZ_VOYM01000063.1:0-21291 GCF_013420285.1 Acinetobacter sp. YH01019 | reverse complement strand
TAAGGATTTAATCATTAAGCAGCATTGGATAGCTGCGTCGGAGTAGGTTTGATTTCGCCCTTGTTTGCCTTTTGATGGCGCATACCATTGCGTAGCAGGATCAAACCAAATGGCAATATTTCCGCGACTCATGAGTGCTCGGTTATATGCGGGCCAATTGGTTGTGCGGTAGATTTTGTGTGTAGGCTTCTTCATTTGAAAAATATATCGCTGAAAAAGCCTTTACAGATAGGTTTGTGCAACAAAGCCGTTATAAATACAAAGCTTCGGTTTAGCTTTCCTTCAATATTTAACAAATGGTAAATTTATTAATGTTTATTATTTTTAAGCATTCTCAGTAGCTATAGAAAAATTAATAGGACAAACCGAGGTTTAGCGGGTTAGTATATTTCTTACCTTTGACTGATTATTTCCCTACTTCTATTATGGAATTAAATACCCAAACTTTACGTAAAACTTTAAGGCAACGTCGTCGCCAAGTTTCTATGTTGAGTCATAAACAGTCTGAGTCAAAAACTGCATATAAATTAATCAGACATTCTATTTTTAAATCCTCTAATAAAGTTGGGATTTATTTACATGCTTTTGGTGAAATACATACTCAAAAAATAATTGATCTGTGCTTTTTACAGGGTAAACAAGTCTTCCTTCCCATGATTTGCAACATGAATCAGCAACTAGTTTGGGTCAAAATTTCGCGAAATCAATACTATAACAAACGCTTTTCACACCACCCACTTGGTATGAAAGAACCGATGGCCTCACGAGGTTTTCATGTATCCCACCTCGATTTATTAATTATGCCTTTGCTTGCGTGTGATCCAGTCGGAACTCGTATCGGTATGGGTGGCGGTTTTTATGACAAAACATTAGCCACCGCCCCCAGAAAGCCAATACGCCTCGGTCTTGCACACGATTTTCAATTTATAACGCAAAGCTTACATCGAGAAGCCTGGGATCAACCCTTAGATGCCTTACTTAGCCCTACAAAACTTTTACGCTTTAAGCGCTAAATTGATAAAATTGACTTAAACGAACACTTTAAAATCACATATTTAGTCATTTTTTATACATTTTAATTGACACTACCCTTGTAATTTAAAAAATACCCATCACTATAAAAACATGGCAACACCGTTGTCACTCATTAGGAGTGCCCATGTCTGAGATTATTATGAATGAAGAAAGCTTGGAAACAATCATTCCGAGCGTATTACCGCTTTTAGCGCTACGAGATGTGGTTGTATATCCTCACATGCAAATTGCGCTGTTTGTGGGTCGTGAAAAATCGATCAACGCAGTTAACGTTGCGCGTGAAAGTGACAATCTTGTATTCGTAGTGGCACAAAAAGATTCGCTATCAGAAGAAATTGATCACGATAATTTATATCAATACGGTACTGTCGCGAAGATTGTGCAAGTTGTAAATCATGAGAATGATGAAAACTGTATTAAGGTACTGATTGAGGGCTTATATCGTGCGAAACTTGAGAAAATCATCGATACAGATGAATACCTCACTGCTGAACACTCATTAAGCCCAATGACGGTTGACTTGAATGCTGAAAATCAATCAACTCGTCTTGAAGAACTACGTGCGCTTTTTGCCCAATATGCAGAAGCAAAACTACGCAATGCACGTGAACTGATTGCTGCAGCGAATAAAATTGAAGATTTACTACAATTGTTATTCTTCGTTGCTACACGTGTGCCTTTAAATATCGACATCAAGCAAAAATTCCTTGAGCACGATGAATTTGAAGCACATTTAGCTGAGCTCATGACTTATTTATTGCAACAGTCTGAAGAACAGCAAATTGAACAAACGCTACATGATTCTGTAAAACGCCAAATGGAAAAGAATCAGCGTGAATACTTCTTAAATGAAAAAATGAAGGTTATTCAGCGTGAACTTTCCGATATGAATGGCGGAGCTGAAGATGACGTTCAAGAAATTGAAAAGCGTCTTGCTGAAGCAGACTTACCTGAACATGTACGTAAAAAAGCTGAAAATGAATTCCGTAAGCTAAAAGCGATGCAACCTGCATCAAGCGAAGCAGCTGTGGTGCGTAACTATCTAGAAGTAATTTTAGATACGCCGTGGAATAAAGCAAGCAAAGTCAGCATCAATTTGGCTAAAGCACAAGATATATTAGATGCCGACCACTATGGTCTAGATGATGTGAAAGATCGCATTGTTGAATACCTAGCCGTGCAATCACGTGTGAAAAAATTACGTGGCCCAATTTTATGCTTAGTTGGTCCTCCTGGTGTGGGTAAAACCTCACTCGGTGAATCTGTAGCAAAAGCGACAGGACGTGAATTTGTTCGTATGGCACTGGGTGGTGTACGTGATGAAGCTGAAATTCGTGGTCACCGTCGTACTTATATCGGTGCGATGCCGGGTAAAATCGTGCAATCACTATCTAAAGTTGGCGTGAAGAACCCACTGTTCTTGCTCGACGAAATTGACAAAATGGCGCAAGACTACCGTGGCGACCCTGCTTCTGCCTTGCTTGAAGTACTTGATCCATCGCAAAACAGTAAGTTCAATGATCACTATTTAGATCTTGATTTAGACCTTTCTGAAGTGATGTTCATTTGTACTGCAAACAGCATGAATATTCCTGAAGCGCTTCTTGACCGTATGGAAGTGATTCGTCTACCGGGTTATACCGAAGATGAGAAAGTGAATATTGCTGAGCGTTATTTAGTGCCGAAAGCTATTAAAAATAATGGTCTACGCGCTAAAGAATTAACAGTACATGAAGAAGCCATTCGCGACATCGTACAACGTTATACACGTGAAGCTGGTGTGCGTAGCCTTGAACGTGAAGTATCTAAAATTGCACGTAAAGTCGTGAAAGAAGCCGTTAGTAAGAAATCGAAAAATCTTCAAATTGAAGTGGATTCGAAAAATCTTCCTGACTACTTAGGCCCGCACAAATTCGACTTCGGTATGGCTGAAGAAGAAGCACAAGTCGGTCGTGTAAATGGTTTAGCTTGGACTTCCGTGGGTGGTGAGCTATTAACGATTGAAGTGGCAGCAGTTCCAGGTAAAGGCAAATTCATCACTACAGGTTCACTGGGTGACGTGATGAAAGAGTCAATTACAGCAGCAATGACTGTCGTACGTACCCGTGCTGATGAACTCGGTATCGAAGCGTCTCGCTTTGAAGAAACAGATGTTCACGTACATTTACCCGAAGGTGCAACACCAAAAGATGGCCCATCAGCTGGTTTAGCCCTTACTTTAGCACTTGTTTCAGCTTTCACTAAAATTGCAATTCGTCCTGATATTGCCATGACAGGTGAAACAAGCTTAAGTGGTCGTGCGATGCGTATTGGCGGCTTAAAAGAAAAACTTTTGGCAGCACACCGTGGTGGTGTAAAACTCGTGTTTATCCCACAAGACAACGTTCGTGATTTGTCTGAAATTCCAGACAACGTAAAAGAAGGTTTAGAAATTAAAGCAGTGAAATCGATTGATGAAATCTTACCACTTGCATTGGTTTCTGCACCAAAAGCCTTAGCCAAAACACCTATCGTTAAAGCAACTGAAAGTGGCAAAGCGGCACGCCATTAAGTTTTAAAACTATTTTACATGATTAAAAAAAGCCCTGTTCGCAGGGCTTTTTTGTGTTCAAAATTGGATGTTAAAAAATTGAAAACCGAACAACATTAGAAATTAAAATTAGCCATAGCAAATATACATGAAGCAAGTTCCATCCAACGAATTGAAGTTAGTGATGTAATACCTATAGGAATATAAATTAGAAAGTCTTACAAAATTTCAGGGTTATTACTTGATAAATACTTAATCATCCCCCATATATATATTGGTAGAGATATACGCGCTGTATGTTTCATTTTCGTTCCAAATGCACATTATGTGATTGTTCTTTTTGGAACAGAATGGTCATCTGCATCTCCAGGCAGATGACCTTTTATCGCAGTCCACAGGCTTTCAGGACTGCGTTTTTTATGCATTCAAGTTTTGTCTTAGTTCTTCAATGGATTTTGATACGCTCATCATGGCGCAATCAAAGTTTTTACCAAACCATTTACAACTTGTGCCATCTTCCCCACATTGAGTTTTTCTATCGTATCTTGCTCGGTATGGTAATGCTTATTTCGATAGTATGCCGTATCCGTAATCATCATTGCAGGTATATCAAATTTCCAATAATTCATATGATCTGAGAAATCGATTCCTTGAATAAATGAAGGTGAAATAAGTCGCTCACACTGTAATTCGTTTAAATTTTCCATTGCACTACAGTAATTTGAGGTCAAATCACGAGACTGCACATTGCCCACAGCAGCAATGAAATTTGAATGTGATGGATAAATCCACTTCAAACCAATCGGATAATCTTGAGTCGCTTTCGGGTCAAAATAACCAATCATTTCCAAAATATAAACACCATTTATTTTATCTTTGTTTTTAGCGACTGACTTTGCATGGATAAAACTACCCATTGACTCCGTTCGAAAATAAGGCGGTTCTTCTAACGTATAAAATACGAATTCAATATTTTGTTTCAACCGCGATTTTTCTGCTGCCAAAATACGTGCTGTCTCAAGTACACCTGCAACACCAGATGCATTGTCATCAGCACCCGCTTGTTCACCATATACATCGTAATGCGCTCCTACAATCACCTTTGTACTGTTTCCCGTATTCAATGGGCACACCACATTGCGGTAGGGTTGACTATTCACTGTATAGGTTTGAAAACTACAATTAACACCAAATAAACGCATTTGCTCGCGAATCCATGCGGAGACACGATTCAACTCCTGAATATTTTTATAGTTTCTATATTCGCCTTCAGAGCCAATAATTTGCTGTAAATAAACGCTTAAATTTTCAGGTTCAGCCATTCGAGTAGTCGCATGTGCAGTAAGTGGCAAACTAAAAAGAATCACAACTACCGTGAGTGAATGATACAGCAGCTGAAAACCACGTTTTAGGGGTAGTTTTATCATTGTTATTATTCCGCTTTTTAAAAATTTGAGCATAAGTAACTTATGCTGCGTATTTAAACAGCAAGCAAATCCTCTTTTCAATTGCAATTTGTGTCTGTTATTACAAAGCAACAAATCACCGTTATAATAGTCTTTTGCTTCATTTCAGGCGCTGTATGAAAATCCGCATTCTCACTATTGGTCAAAAAATGCCAGCTTGGGTACTGACAGGTTTTGAAGACTATTTCAAACGTATTCAACCCTTTGTACAAACTCAAATTGTTGAATTGCCTATGGCGAAGCGCGGTAAAAATGATTCTGAAGCTGATATTTTAAAATACCGTCAAATCGAAGGTGATAGCATATTAAATGCCATGAAAGGTAATGAGGTGTTAATTGCTCTTGAAGTCGGTGGCCGTGAATTTAGTACTGAAAAACTTGCTGAAACAATGAAAGGTTGGATGCTAGAAGGCAATGATGTGGTCTTAGCAATTGGTGGACCTGATGGGCACTCTGAAGCCGTACGTAAAGCAGCAGCATGGCATTGGTCATTATCAAAACTTACACTGCCTCACCCAATGGTTCGTGTCATGCTCATTGAGCAGCTCTACCGTGCTATGAGCATCAACAACAACCACCCTTACCATCGTGCTGGCTAAAATCACTGTTTAGTTCTTCGCATTGTTGCATAAACGAAACAATACGTTGAATTTATACAGATTGGTTATAGTTTCAAAATACAGCATGATAAACCTATTCCATATAACGACTTCCGGCGACGACCATGAATTTACAAACACTCCCAGGTTTATTTATTTCCCACGGTTCTCCAATGCTCGCTATCAATCCTGAGCAAGTTGGGCCAGCGCTGGAACGTCTCAGTCTCAATCTTCCAAAACCCCAAGCCATTATTATTATGTCTGCACATTGGGAAAGTAACGCACTAGAAGTAAGTACAGGCATTCGACCAGAGACTTGGCACGATTTCCGTGGCTTTCCTGAGGAACTTTATGAGATTCGCTACCCTGCTCCAGGTCAACCAGAGCTTGCAGAAGAAATTTTACATCTATTAGCAAATGCTGGACTTGCAGCACATGCAAACAGCACACATCCGCGTGACCATGGTGTTTGGATGCCATTACTTCACATGTATCCAGAAGCAGACATTCCAGTTGTTGAAATATCACTGCCAATGACAATGAGTGCTCAAGATATTTATAAGATTGGACAAACACTGGCACCTTTACGTGAAAAACAAATTTTGTTGATTGGTTCCGGTAGCATTACGCATAACTTGCGCGAATTAGCTTGGAATGGGCAAGCGGCTGCTGTACCTGAGTGGGCTTCGACTTTCCGCAATTATGTGGTTAGTAAACTTACTCACCAAGATTATGACGCAGTGCTTGATTGGCAGTCTATTCCGCATGTTCAACGCAATCATCCGACGATAGAACACTTTGCACCGATCTTTTTCGCAATGGGTGCAGGCCATCGCTTCTCAATTGTGCATAGCAGTTTCAGTATGGGTTCTCTTGGTATGGATATTTATCGCTTTGATTAACTGTGATAATTTGATAAAACACGCTTTTAATAGATAAATTATATTTATATAATAACAAATATATATTTATGGATACATTTTGATACCGAATCGCGCAGAATGTATCCATAATTTTTTAAAATGAATAGGTTATGCTGCATTCTGTTATTTAGATCAAGAACTGTAAGCCTTATGAAATTAAAATATTTAGCGATTGCACTCTTCCCTTTAGCACTTGCAGCATGTCAATCAAGCGATATCCAAAAAGCTGGAGATATAGCCTTGACCGTTTTACAACAACAAAATGCAGATAAAACCTTGGCCGCTTATCAGTGGAGTACCAACACTGAAAATGCGCCTAAACCGATTGTTTTAAACTTTAGCGAAGAAGGTCGTCTAAGTATCTCAACAAGCTGTAATACGCTAGGTAGCTCTTGGTCAGTCGAAAATAATACCATCAGCACAGGTAGCATGATGGCAACACAAATGGCTTGCCCGAACAACATGATGGCGCAGGAAGGTATCGCTGCAGATATTTTCTCAAACCGCAAAGTGCCATTTATTCTAAATCTAAACGATAAAGAAAAACCCACCCTTACTTTAACCAATAGTAAAGGTGAAAAGATTGTATTCACAGGTAAAATGACCCCTGAAACTAAATACCAATCTGCGGGTGAAACCATTTTCTTAGAAATTAGCCCTGAAACCAAACAATGTACAGGTGTTGCACCGCAAACATGTTTACAGGTCAAAGAAATCAAATATGCTGAAAATGGGGTTAAAACCCAAGTCGATAAAGACTGGAGTTTGTTCTACGACAAAATTGAAGGCTTTGAACACTCACCAAATGAGCGTCAAATCATTCGCGTGAAACGTTATGAAATAAAAAATCCAGCAGCAGATCAGTCTAAATATGCCTATGTACATGACATGACAATTGCGCGTGGTAGCTTAGATAGCAAACTCTAAGTCAGATTTGCATCGCTCAATTTAATTTTGAAATAAAAAAAAACCGAGGCATTAGCCTCGGTTTTTTAGTTCGTACTTAGGTAGAACTTAGTAAACGCCTTGAGCAAGCATTGCATCAGCTACTTTTACGAAGCCAGCAATGTTTGCACCATTTACATAGTTCACAGTACCGTCTTCTTCAGTACCGTATTTCACGCAGTTACGGTGAATTTCTTTCATGATCGCATGAAGACGCTCGTCAACTTCTTCAAAAGTCCAACCCAAACGAATTGCGTTTTGAGACATTTCAAGACCAGAAGTTGCAACACCACCTGCATTTGATGCTTTACCTGGTGCATAAAGAATTTTCGCTTCAACGAATTTCTCAACAGCATCCAAAGTAGAAGGCATGTTTGCGCCTTCAGCAACACAGATTACACCATTTGCAAGAAGTACAGCAGCATCATCGCCATTCAATTCATTTTGTGTTGCACATGGAAGCGCGATATCACATTTGATTGACCAAGGACGTTGACCTTCAAGGTATTCAAAACCGTGCTTAGATGCGAATTCTGAAATACGACCACGTTTTACGTTTTTAAGTTCCATTACTTCAGCAAGAAGTTCAGTTGTGAAACCATCTTTAACGTATACAGTACCGTTAGAGTCTGAAAGTGAAACCACTTTCGCACCTAGATACATTGCTTTTTCAGCTGCAAATTGTGCAACGTTACCAGAACCCGAAATAGTCACAACTTTGTTGTTGAAGCTATCACCACGAGTTTTTAGCATTTCTTCAGCAAAATACACTGTACCGAAACCTGTAGCTTCAGGGCGTGCTAGTGAACCACCGAAAGTTAAGCCTTTACCAGTGAATACACATGCAGTGTCGTTGCTTAATTTTTTCATCATGCCGGCCATGTAGCCAACTTCACGGCCACCCACACCAATGTCACCAGCTGGGATGTCAGTGTTTGAACCTAAATGACGATATAACTCGATCATTAATGCTTGGCAGAAACGCATAATTTCGCCTTCAGATTTACCTTTAGGATCGAAATCTGAACCACCTTTACCACCGCCCATAGGCAATGTAGTTAAAGCATTTTTGAAAGTTTGCTCAAAACCTAAGAATTTTAGGATTGAAAGGTTCACTGAAGGATGGAAACGCATACCACCTTTGAATGGACCGATTGCTGAGTTGTATTGAACACGGAAAGCACGGTTAACGTGAGTTTGACCTTTGTCATCTACCCATGAAACACGGAATTGAATCGCACGTTCTGGCTCAACAAGACGCTCAAGCAGACCGTAGTCAGCATACTCTGGGTTCTTTTCAATGAAAGGCCAAAGGCTCGTCATCACTTCTTCAACAGCTTGAAGAAATTCAGGTTGATGTGCATCACGTGTTTTAACGTAGTCCAGGAAGTCGTTAAGGCTGTTATATTTCAACGCTTAATCCTCAGCAGATGTATGGATCAAAACTGTTCACAATTTTGATCAAAGATATATTTTGGCGCAAAATATTAAATATCTTTTGTAACCAATGGGCAATAGTTTTTTTAAAAAATCTTTAAAATATATAAATTTCATGTGTTTAATTTGATTTTTAAGATGTTTTGGTTATATATCTAATAACTTTAAGGAATATTTTAATGTTGTTTTTTGCGCATAAATGATGCAAACAACGACCTATTTTCGAGCACACTCAATACACTAAAAACATGCTAGAATTCATTACCCTGTTTTGTTTTCGCACTTTCTGCTGTAACTCGATGAACCATGAATTCTGAAATTTCCCTCATTCAACAAATTGACGCATTACTTCCACAAACCCAATGCGGTCTATGTGGCCATCGTGATGGGTGTTTGCCCTATGCAAAATCAATTCATGAAGGTGAAGCTGCGAATAAATGCGTGCCGGGTGGGCAGCCTGTGGCTGATGCCTTAGCGATTTTGTTAAATCGTGCTCCGTTAAAAGCAGAAGAAAGTATGTGGCCAATTCAATCCGACGGCCGTCCTCAACGTGTCAAAGCAGTGATTCGTGAAGACGAATGTATTGGATGCACCAAATGCATTAGCGCCTGCCCTGTCGATGCCATCATTGGCTCAGGAAAACTCATGCATAGCGTATTAACGGATTTATGCACGGGCTGTGAACTGTGCATTCCTCCTTGCCCGGTCGACTGCATTGACTTGGTTGAAGACACCCAACCGATACTAAATTCAACACTAAGAATTGCAGAGCAAGACGACTTACGCCGCCGATATTATGCACATATTCAGCGTGAAGAAAAACGTCAACTCAATCGTAAAGGTCCTGTCGTTCGCGCCGAAATTGACACTGAATTATTTGCCCAATTTTCAAGCCAAACGGACTCTGTTCCTGCAATTGAAGTGGTTGAAAAACAAAATGTACCGACCATTAATATTGATGCAAAAACCACGATTGAACTTGCAAAAATCCGAACACAAATCAAAAAACTCGAAAAGCAGCTCAGTGTTCGTGAAGATGCCAAAAAACGTGAGTTGCTTGATTCGCTTTCGGTACAACTAACACAATTACAAGGGGCTTAATTGTGGCTGTTAAAAATATGACGAAAAAGCAGATTCAAACTTTTTTTGAACGACTGCGTGAACAACGTCCCAACCCTAAAACTGAACTAAATTACAGCAGCCCCTTTGAGCTATTGGTGGCAGTGACATTATCTGCCCAAGCCACTGATGTCAGCGTCAATAAAGCCACAGATAAACTATTTCCTATTGCCAATACACCTGAAGCTATTTATGCCTTAGGCGTTGATGGATTAAAGGAATATATTAAGACCATTGGCCTATATAATTCGAAAGCTGAGAACGTCATTAAAGCCTGTAAGATGTTAATCGACAAACACAACAGCGTCGTACCAAACAATCGTGCAGACTTAGAAGCCTTGCCCGGTGTGGGGCGTAAGACAGCGAATGTGGTGCTGAATACCGCTTTCGGTCAACCAACAATGGCCGTTGATACACATATTTTTCGTTTAGGTAACCGTACAGGTTTAGCTGTCGGCAAGAACGTGCTTGAAGTCGAACACCGTTTAGTGAAAGTGATTCCAAAAGAATTTATTGTCGACTCACATCATTGGTTAATTTTACATGGTCGTTACTGCTGTATCGCACGTAAACCCAAGTGTAATGAATGTATCGTTTCTGACGTGTGTAACTGGCCTGATCGTTTTGAGTTTGGTGCAGCAAGACCAATTAAAACAACCAACCTAGATGCCTAATCTTTCTTAGATATCACAAGCATTATTTTTATGCTAATCAAATGAAAAGCAGCAATATATAACTCCGATATATTGCTGCTTTTTCAATATACTCGCCTAGTTTAGGGCTCAGAACTCCAGTGCAAATTACTGTTCAGATTTAGAATCTTTCTGTTTTTGCTTATCTAACTCTTGTTGTAATTTGGGATGTAACTGATACTGCTTCGGGTTTAATTTTGCATCTTTTGCTTCTTCAATTTGTACATTACGTAGCATTTTAAAACTAACATAAAGCAGTCCCAGTAAAACCGCCACTGCAACTACAACACCCAAAATTAAAGCAACTTTCAGCACTAGATTGTCCTCAAAAATGAACAATAAAAAAAAGAGTCCCACTATGCAGTAGGACTCTTTTAAAGTCAAAATTTCAGTCGAACTGAATTATTTTGCTTGATCTAAAATCGCGAACAAATCAGTTTGTACTTGTTCGATTGGACGTAGACCATTTAATTTGTCATAAGTCGGTGCATTTTCACCAGATGCTGCGCGGCCTTGGTAGAAACCAACCAATTGCTCAGTTTCAGTATGGTATGAACCTAGACGTTTACGAATCGTCGCCTCTTGGTCATCAGGACGTTGCACAAGGTCTTCACCAGTTTCGTCATCTTTACCTTCCACTTTCGGCGGATTGTAAACGATGTGGTAAACACGACCTGATGCAGGGTGTTGACGACGACCAGAAAGACGTTGAACGATTTCTTCGTCAGGTACATCAATCTCGATCACGTGATCGATGTTGATACCTTCATTTTCAAGCGCTTCAGCTTGAGGAATCGTACGTGGGAAACCGTCAAAAATGCAGCCGTTTACGCAATCAGGTTGAGCAATACGTTCTTTCACAAGACCAATAATCAGCTCATCAGATACAAGACCGCCATTATCCATGACGCTTTTAGCTTGTAGACCTAATTCAGTACCTTCACGAATCGCAGCACGGAGCATATCACCGGTTGAAATTTGTGGGATATCGTAGCGCTTACAGATCAACTGAGCCTGTGTGCCTTTACCTGCTCCAGGTGGTCCGAGTAATATAATGCGCATAAAAAAACATCCTCATTTTAAAACATTGTATATGACGCTATACGGTGATATGAACCCCAAGATTAACATCACCTATCAGCATCTAATTATAAGAAAGCCACAAACAAATGTATTGTACCAGCTATAAAACCAGTCACCCCACCCAACACAATCAAAATCCATTCGTCTTCCTGAAATGCAGGACGTAACAAATTTTGAAATTCTTTAGGCGTTAACTCGCGAATACGGTCTCTAAACATCTGAAAGATTTTCTGTGCACGGCTCGCATTAAACGCAGGGTCGCATACAGGCACCATCGTAATTTCAATTGAGCGATCGATCAAGTCTGTCTTGAGTTTTGCATACTCTTTTGGACCTAAAGACAACTGTAATGACGTACGAACCAATGGTGTTTCCATAATTTCGTTAATATGACGTTTAACAATGCGACGAGTCTTGTCTTTTTTCCCGCCATACATCATTTCGGTCATGATAGATTTTAGCGTAATTAGGTCTTCTGTGACTACATTTGCGAATACATCCGATACTTCTTCTTGGCGTTTCATAAACGCCCCTTGAATATTGTAAGTTCCAATACGTGGAATCACAGGCTTGATCCAAGGAAATTTACGATCTTTAGTTAATTCAAAGAATTGTAAATACTTCACTGGGTGTGGTTCGATTGGATTGAATACCATCCAAATAGCAATCCAATTGGTCAAAAAGCCCCAGATTGCAGCCCAGAATGGCACTGTCCAATGCCAAGGCACCACAAACCAAACAACCATCTGGAAGATACCAAAGAACATCCCAATCAAGGCACTAATATGCCAAATAAAGTTAATTTCTTTTTGTCCAACTTTAAGGAACATTCGCACCATCAGGCGTCGATCAGACTCCATCTGGCTCACCACCATTTCACGCATGTCAACTAATGACTCGACGTTCATGGTCAGTTCGGTCACAAGTTCTTTTAAAGTACTTGGTAACTGTTTATGTGCTTGAGCATAAATACGACGTTTGATCGAATACGGTAAATTTTCCCAAAGAACAGCATTTCGGTCGAGCATGACTTCATCAATTAAATGTTCAAGCTCAAAACCAACTTGTTCACCAATAATACGCGCCATGTCCTCAGGATCCATTGCATCTAAAAATTCACGCAATGAACCCAATTTAGACAAAGTGTTGTCGGTAATAATGCCAGATATACGTCCAGCCTTTCTTGGCACAATGCCCTGCCATCCCACCGGTATTGGGCCTAAATGGAATCCCCAAAAAGTAATTGGGTAAAACACCATTTTAAGTGCCATCCAAACGTGTGCCCAGGTAACGAACGCGGTAACGGGGATAATACTTAGCACCGCCCAAAAATCGGGTCGTTGCAAAAAGGTTTGCCACAGATCGTTAACGTACTCAAGCATGCATAACTTCCATATTTAATTTTATTCAGTGAGCGCGGTTAAAACATAAAGTTGATTATTTTCACTACAAACCAATACTTAGAGTATATGAGATTTGTAGTCTAGGTTCGATTTCTGCAATAACATTGCCCGACTTATCTTCTAATTTCTCTCCTGCACCCAGGCCAACACTAAACGTACTGATACGCTCGGAGCTCAACATCACATAAGCAAGATCAATACCACCGCCTAATCGAGCTTCATCGTCACCATCAACTTTTTTCGTGTCGATATAACCTGCATAAGCCCCGACATAATAACCATTTTTATCCTTGCCAGTGAAATGAACTGGGTGACGAAAGCCGACTTGTCCACCAGGTGTTTTATCATCGTTCAAGAAAACACCAGCTTTCGCATAAGCAATGCCATAAGGGTTGACCCATTCACCATTCACATGAATGATTTTTTGAGTAAAACCCGCACCAAGATTCCAAGCTTGATAGCCTGTACTGCCTAAATTTGCCTCAGGTAAAAATGCGTTGTCATTGGCGTGTGCGACACTTCCAAGCATCATTAACGCCAACCATGGATAAAATTTATTCATTGTTTTCACTAACTTCCTTAGTATTATTTTTGGATTATTCCTTTTTTATTCTTAGCGACTTTATCAGATTAAAATGAACTGTTATACACAAGCTCGCATCTTTTTCATGTCTGCAAAGTCAAAGTTTGAGCTACATCCACGAGCAGCACGTTTTTAATTCTCAAAAAAAATAACAATTGCGCTAGAATATGCCTCTTCTGTTATTTCAGTTCTTTGTCTTTAAGTCGATCGCATATGAAGCAGCACTTTCCTTTAAAAAATGTCCAGCAAGAAAAGCGGATTTATCGTAATCGTGTACTGATTTCGATTGGGATCGTGTCATTCTTTATGTTGCTATTGGTAGCTCGCTACGCCTATTTACAAATTAAGAATTACGAAACGTTTTCAACCGCTGCAGATCAAAACCGAATTCGTTTACAGCCTTTAGCGCCATCCCGTGGCTATATTTATGACCGCAATGGTGTATTACTGGCTGATAACTACCCTGTATTCTCTGCAACCATGAGTCGTGCAGATGTTGAAGATATTGACGACACCGTCAAGCGCCTCACGCCGCTCCTTGAACTTACTGATGAAGACATTGAACGTTTTAGCAGTCGAATTAAAACTTCAAAGAAAACTGAACGTGTTTCAATCAAACTTAACCTGAATGAAAATGATATTGCGCGTTTTAGTGAAGTGAAATATCAATTCCCAGGCGTTAATATCGAAACACAAATGACCCGTTATTACCCACATGGTGAACTTTTTGCGCATGTGATTGGTTATGTCGGTCGTATCAATGACAAAGAACTTAAAACCATTGATAAAGATTTATATGCTGGCTCTAACCTGATTGGTAAGATCGGCGTTGAAAAGTCGTATGAAGAATTACTACATGGCATGCCCGGCAATGAGTCCGTTGAAGCTGATGCTTTTGGTAATGTGTTACGCCACTTGGGCCGTAAAGATCCAGTTCGTGGTAATGATCTGTATTTATCCTTAGATTATGGCTTACAAACGATTGCTTCTGAGCAATTGGCAGGTCGACGTGGCGCTATTGTTGCAATGGATCCGCGTACAGGTGAAATTCTTGCTTTGGTATCCAGCCCAAGCTTTAACCCGAACCTGTTCGTAACAGGTATTAGTAGTAAAGATTATTCTGGTTTACGTGATAGCTTAGACCAACCACTCTATAACCGTGCTGTACAAGGGGCTTATCCTCCAGGATCGACCATTAAACCGATGTTTGGTATGGGTGGTATTCACTATGGTTTAGTTGATTGGAGCACGGCTATTTCAGATCCCGGTTATTTTACTTTACCAGGTGATAGCCATCGTTTCCGTGACCACAAAAAAACCGGTCATGGCGCTGTAAATATGCATAAAGCACAAGTTGTCTCTTGTGATACCTATTTTTATGTCCTGTCATATCGCATGGGCATTGAAAAAATGAACTCATGGATGCGTCAATTTGGTTTCGGTGAAAAAACTGGTGTCGATTTACCAAGTGAAAGTACAGGCTTATATCCGAACCCTGAATGGAAAATGCGTACCCGCAAATCAAATTGGCTTAAAGGTGAAACGATTTCCGTCAGTATTGGACAAGGTGCATTTACCGCAACCCCATTACAACTGGCCATGGCGACTGCAATTACAGCCAACCAAGGCTCTCATGTCACCCCTCATGTATTGCGTGAAAGTAAAGGTTCTAAGGTGCATAAAGTTCATAATGCACCAAATGGCCGCATTCAATTTAATGGTAAACCAGAAGATTGGATTAAGATGCGTGATGCCATGATTGATGTAGTGCAAACGGGTACAGGCCGTGGTATCCGCACGCCGATGTATCAAATTGCAGGTAAAACAGGTACAGCTCAGGTTAAAAGTATTGCTCAAGGTAAACGATATAACGAAGCATTACTTACAGAACGTCAACTTGATCACGGCCTATTTGTTGGCTTTGCACCCGCTGAAAAACCTGAAATTGCAATTGCTGTGGTTTGGGAAAATGGCCGTCATGGTGGTTCGGCAGCTCAAATCGCTAAACCTATTTTTGACTATTGGCTACTAACTCGTAAAAAAAATCCAATTCGTCCTTCCGGCCACCAAGTAAGTGGTGGCTTAATGACAGCTGGGATTAAACCCGGTGAATTACCAAGTGGCGCTAATATTTTGTCTGCCGACCCAAATGCAAATCCAAACCAGCAAACAAATGAAGCGAACTCAAATAGTAACCAGGCCGCTCAGACAAATGGTCAAGCAGCACCTACTACATCTCGTGCTGCGAGTGCAGCCGCAACAGCTGATCAGGAATAATCAATGAAAAATCAATTAAGAATCATTGGTGGAGAATGGAAACGTCGTCAGCTACCTTTTGCCAGTATTGACGGACTTCGCCCAACGCCTGACCGTGTACGTGAAACGCTTTTTAACTGGCTCATGTGGGACGTACAAAATGCCAAAGTTCTAGATCTATGTACCGGTTCAGGTGCATTAGCATTTGAAGCACTCTCACGAGGTGCAGCACAAGCAGTCATGATAGAACCTGACCGTACGCAAGCAAAATTTTTAACGGATAATCTCGAACTATTACGTGTGAGTAAGCAACAGGCCCAACTCAAAATTATGACTGCTCAACAAGCCTTAGCTACATTAAAAGAGCAGTTTGATTTAGTATTTTTAGACCCTCCCTATAGCCTCGACCTATGGGAAACCTTAGCAAACCAAGCTGATCCATTAATTGCAGAAAATGGCTTAATTTATGTCGAAGCTGATCGAGATCTATCTCAGCTCAAATTACCCGTATCATGGAAACAAATTAAAAATACTAAAGCTGGTACAGTTCGCGCTGGACTCTATCAAAAATCAGTTTAAAACCAAATGTATTTAAAAAAGGACGCTTACGCGTCCTTTTCTTAGCGAATGTCCCAAGATCAAATTTGTGGACGTAAAGGTCGCTGTGCATTAAATCCACCTGTAGATAGCTTAACTGCTGGTGCAACATTAGGACGCTTCTTCTGTGATTGAGCATTCGGTTTTGGTTTCGTTACAGGTTTTGTTGTTTGTGGTTTAGCGGTTTGAGGCTTATTTACATTCGGTTTATGCTGTGACGGGCGTTGTACATTAGGCCGTTGATTATCCCAAGGTCGATGCTGTTGGGTTGAACCTATATGCTGTGGACGCTGATGATGTGGTCTGTATTGCGGCTGATTCGGACGATATTGTGGACGCTCATAGCCATAAGAATTTGAATATCGATGCGATGATCCATAACCATATTGACTTGAATAATGCGAGCCATCGTCAAACGGTGCAACCACACACCCGGTAAGTGAAATTGCGAGCACTGATAGCAAAGAAACTTGTTTAAGCATGTGAACTACTCCTATTTGAATAGGGATAGTCTGCTGTAAAGAAATGGATCAAAAAGGTAACCTATGTAGATGAGATGTATACCCATGTCCATTTTTTATCCATCATCTAGAATATTAAACCTATAAATAAGATGTAAAAAAACCAAGCTTGGCAGTGAAACATTTATGATAGAACACCGATAACAATCAGCGAATCACCCCATTATTCGATCAGATTTTTAGATAACTTATTTCGTTATTTATACTAACAAACTCCCCTTCAGAGATAATTTTATCTACAATAGCGACTGAATTTTAAAAGTAAAAATGCAATGACATGGTTAATTTTCATTCTTGGGGCAGTATGTGCAGGTTTCATCCAAGGATTAACAGGTTTTGCATTTGCACTAATTGCTATGTCTTTTTGGGTATGGATTCTGCCGCCGCAAATTGCAGCACCCTTAGTTGTTAGTGCTTCAGTCTATAGTCACTTTATTTCCCTCAGTTACGAAAAAAACTCCATAAACCTCGATCGCAAACTCATTTGGCCTTACTTAATAGCGGGCTTAATTGGCGTGCCTTTAGGAACCTATTTACTCGATATTATTAATCAAAACACTTTTAAGCTGGTACTCGGTGCATTTTTAGTGATTTGGTGCCCGATCCTTTTTTTTAATCCTACAATTGGATGGATCACAAAATCGGGTAAATGGGCAGATTCGATCATTGGCTATATTGGAGGCATATTGGGTGGATTAGGTGGCTTTTGTGGGGCATTGCCTTCTGCTTGGCTCATGCTTAAAAAGACACCGAAAGAACAGCAGCGTTATATTCTGCGTCATTTTAATTTCGCAATTCAAATCGTGACCTTAGCCAGCTATCTATGGCAAGGGATTATCCAAAAACAGCACTTACCCTATCTGGCGGTATTACTGATTATCATGGCATTTCCGGTAATTTTAGGTGCACGTTTGTTTTACAAAGTCTCGGAACGCCAGTTTAAACACATTGTTCTTGGTTTATTATTTAGCTCAGGATGCTTTTTACTTAGCATGAGTCTATTGCACAGCTAAACCAGTTTTTGAAATATAAATGATCTACAAAATACAACTAAAATCATGAACCACATCTCATTTAATCATTTTTTAGCCAAATGGTAAAAAATAAATTAATTTTTATCTTAAAACTGAATAGAATACGACACCACATCATTTGCTCATAAAAAAATCATGAATAAGTTCATCCTGCTCGCAGGTGTAACTCTGTTAAGCGGCTGTATGTTTGGCACATCTAGCGAAATAAAAAAAGCCGAAAAGCTACTTTCTCAATTCCAATGTAATAATATCGAAAGCGCACATATGACGCACAGTTCGATTACCAGTTTCCATGAGCAAAAACTTGCTTCAAGTAAACAGAAAGTCGTTTCTTATATTGATCAATATAAAGATGGCGATAAATTATTTAGCATTCCACTCACCGATGTCGTGGATCAACAATATATTATTTATAAGTCTGCTTGCCAAAACTTAGGTGGGATACATCCTGAAGTTGAAGAATAACAAAAACTATTTACATCGATTTTTCTCAAATCAAAATAAAAAAGGACAGTCTGAGCTGTCCTTTTTTCTATCTAATCTACTTTAAGATCATGGATGATAGCGTGTATCTACACTAAATTTTTCAGGAAATTTTGCATTAATGTTGGCATAAAAAGCCATGATCTCAGCCATATCTTTTTCAAAATCCCCTGTCGGATAAACAATTTTACCAACGCCAGTTTTTTTATTTTTATAATCCATATAAGCCAAGGCAATAGGTACACCCGCATTGACTGCAACATGGTAAAAACCTGTTTTCCATTTTTCTTGCTTGGCGCGTGTTGCTTCAGGTGTTACTAACATCACCAATTTCGGATGAGTTTTAAATAAATCTGTCATCAGTTGAACCATACTCGGACGTGGTTCACCCGGCGCTTTAGGACGACGATCTATCCCAATCCCGCCCATAGCGCGGACAAATGGCCCAAATGGAAACTTCATATAACTGTCTTTAATGGTAAGACGTACATTTACCCCCATTGCCTTCAAAGCTAGACGCGCATATAGCGCATCCCAATTACTGGTATGAGGAGCAGCAATCATGACACATTGCTCTAAATCTAGTGGCCAGTGATTATCAATTTCCCAACCCATCATGTTCAGACTTTGTTCTGCTAACTTCTCAAACACGTCACGCACCAATTCTATTCAAAATTGCGCGAATTTTAGCAACCTCGGCAAATATAGATAGTGCTCTATGATCAATAAATAAACAATTAATCTATATTTGTATAATTAGAATTTTTAAATGAATAGTTGATTATTTTTTCCACCTTCAACTTATCTCATACATCAATTTACGGATAGTTCAGATTGCTTCCCCATATAAATAGGAATTTCTTTCCAATATAAAGGATTCATACATTAAAAAGCTCTTAACCTCCTAATTTTGGGATATGGCAAATATGAGGGTCTTTTTATACTGAATCCACATTATAAATTTCAGGAAGATTCTAATGAAAAAAACTTTACTTTGTATTGCTTTAGCGGGGTTACTTAGTGCCTGCGGCGGTTCGGATAATGATTCGTCTAACACTCCCCCATCCACAACAACTCAAATAGGTGTCCTAACCGATGGCCCTGTTGAAGGTGCAACTTATACCATTAATGGTATATCTAAAACGACAAACGCACAGGGAGAATTTGAATATCAAGAAGGTGATGAAATTACCTTCTCTATCGGTAATATCGACCTTGGAACTGTCACTGGATCTGAACGTATTACTCCAGTCGAGTTAGCTGAGGACGAAACGACACGTACTAATATGCTCATTTTCTTACAATCTTTAGATTCTCAGGGGGATCATGACGATGGTATTCAAATCCCTGACTCAGTGAGTCAACTCCCTGCAAACTCAATTGACTTCTCTAAACCAACAACAGAATTTATTACAAGCTTTCAACCTGTTCTACAAACAATAGAAGATTTTAAAGATAAAGTCGTAGTTAGCGCAACAGAAGCACAAGCTAACTTTAACCAAACACTACTCAAAGATATCGTTGGGGTTTGGTATGCGAAAAATGCTGACTCAGAAATCGTACTTCAAGTAACCTCAGACGGGAAATACCTGATTGGCGAACCTATTGTTAGCTCACCATCTGATAGTGCAAATGGCATGGAGTATGGTGAATTATCGGTAAATGCTGTTGCTGGAGATTTATGGGCGCAATCTTCAATTGATACAAATGAAGATTGGGGCTTAACTGATTCTGGAAAAACACGTGATATGAAAATATCATTTGATGGTACACAGTTAAAAATTTCAGAAGCCCAAAACCTGAATGAAAGTGCAACTTTTACCAAAGTTCCTCACCATAATTCTGGAATTGTAGGTGCATGGAGTTCAAGCTCAGGTAAGCAATTATTTGTTTTCAATACAGATAATACATATATCATGGTCGATGCTGTAGGCGATGATCAGGTCGAAGTTGGGGAAACACCTTGTGGTGGACCAGGAATCGAATATGGTAATTATCAGCTCCAAAATGGTAAATTATTGGTGAATACTCCCCCTATCATCGATACAAACGGTTGTGCCGGTCTATCCGATAATGATGCACACTTAGGCTTACCAGTCACAATTGCAACTAACTCACTAACGTTCACGGTAAGCGATGAAGGCTCATTTACCCTCTCTAGACTAAATGGAAAAGACACAGAGGTAGAAGACGTCAACCAAACATTCTTAAAAGATATCGCAGGTGTTTGGTATGCGAAGAATGAAGAGTCAGAAGTTGTACTGCAAATCACCAAAGACGGAAAATATATGCTTGGTGAACCGATTTTCAGTGCACCATCAGATAGCGCCAATGGCATGGAATACGGTGAATTATCTATTGATGCCAAGTCGGGAACTTTACGAGCTCAAGCGTCAATCGATACGAATGAAGATTGGGGTTTAACGGATTTCGGTGTTACACGTGATATGAAAATATCCTCTGTACACGACAAAAATAGATAACTCATTGAAATAATGTCACAATAATTGTTTTCTAACGACGAATACTATGACACATCTCAATGAGCTATATCTTATCTTAAACAAATATCTAAAATGGAACAA
>NZ_VOYM01000006.1:0-77648 GCF_013420285.1 Acinetobacter sp. YH01019 | reverse complement strand
TCTGCACTAAAAACAATGCTCAAGTATAAATGCGAAAACGCAGGCGTATTGTTTGAAGAAGTCCAAGAAGCCTATACCACCCAAATCTGTTCGTGCTGCGGTGAGATCACCTCAAGTAGTCCAAAAGGTAGGACAGATCTTGGAATAAGAGAATGGGAGTGCATGAGCTGTGGTACAGCTCATGATCGAGATATAAACTCAGCTCTAAACATTCTTGCGCTTGGGCATAAGCGTCTAGCTGTAGGAATCACCCTTTTTTAAGGGGGTGAGGATGTCAAATATTCCTAAACAATTTAAAGCTAAAGTGATTGCTTAAAAAAAAAGCACATCCATGGATGTGCTTCGATTGGGGTTGGAAGTTTTAGCCAGTATTACGTAGACCGGCAGCGATACCGGCAATACTTACCATCAAGGCATGATCAACAGGCGTATTTTCTGCTTGGCGTTCTGCCAAATAAGCACGACGGCGTTTCATTAACTCGGCTTGTAGTAAATGTAGCGGCAGTAGATAGGGCTTACGTACTTTCATGGATTGATCGAGTACATCATTGCTACTCAGCAGTTTTGACTCACCTTTAAGTGCCAATAAGGTTTGTACTGCATCACGTAGGCGTTGGCGGAGTTCTTCGCCAAGTAATTTCAAATCAGCATCATCTGTCAGGTGAGATTCATAATACAGTGCTACATGACCATCAGCCTTAGACAAGACCATTTCCAACATATCAATTAACGTTTGGAAATACGGCCACTGTTGTAGCATTTCTTCTAAGGTTGCTTTTTGACCCTGATCAATCACCTGATTAATTGCAGCACCTGTGCCTAACCATGCCGGTAGCATTAAACGAATTTGCGTCCAAGCAAATACCCAAGGAATGGCACGAAGAGACTCAATGCCACCGCTGACCTTACGTTTAGCAGGGCGGGAGCCAAGTGGTAGCATTTGTAACTCAAGTTCAGGCGTTACGGTACGCAGGTATTTTACAAAATGTGGATTTTCACGCACGGTTTGGCGATAAACCTGAACCGATAAATCAGTCATGCTGTGCATGAGCTTGCGCCATTCCTGTTTGGGTTCAGGCGGTGGCAATAAGGTCGCTTCTAAGGTCGCTGCGGTGTAAATTTCCAGGTTTTGTAAGGCAATGCCTTCTAATCCAAACTTGAAGCGAATCATCTCGCCTTGTTCAGTCACCCGAATTGCACCTGAAATCGAACCCGGCGGCTGCGAAAACAGTGCTTGTTGGGTTGGCGCGCCACCACGGCTGATAGAACCGCCACGACCATGGAATAAAGTCAGTTGTACGCCATGTTCTTTGGCAACGGCCGTTAATTCTTCTTGGGCACGGTACTGCGCCCAGTTGGCCGACATAAAGCCCGCATCTTTGGCTGAGTCTGAGTAACCAATCATGACTTCATGTTTACCCTGAATATGCTGTTTATACCAATGCATATTAAATAGGGTATTCATGGTGCGTGATGCGCCATCTAAATCTTTCAAGGTTTCAAATAGCGGAACCACACGTAGAGCTTGTTTAATACCTGCTTCTTTTTGGAGTAATAACACGGCCAAAACATCACTTGGATGCTCTGCCATTGAGATAATATAAGCACCTAAACTTTCAGCAGGTTGTTCGGCTAGGGTACGCATCGTGGCGAAAACTTCTTGTACATCGGGATGTTCAATCAGACTTTGTTTAGGTTCATTCAAAAACTTAGGTAGCAGCGGGCGCTTACTTTGTAGTTCCTGAATTAAGAAGTTTTGACGCGCTTGTTCTGTCCACGTTTCAAAATTACCCAAACCTAAGTATTCAGTTATTGCTGAAATTGCTTGGCGATGACGAGTCGACTCTTGGCGAATATCGAGTTTGAGTAATTCAATACCGAAGCAATTGACGCGGTGAATAAAGTCGAGCAATTGGCCATTAGCAATTTCAGGTAAGTTACATGCAATTAATGAACGGTAGCAGACCAAAAGCGGATCGAGCAATTCATGGCGACTTTTAATGACTTGGCTGTCGTCACTATCTTCACCGCGCAGCTTCAATGCTAACCAGTTACGTGTTGCTTTGAGACGTTCACGCGCATCACGTAGATATTCACGATACGGTTCAGGGTGGAAATGACCCAAGGCATCACTAAGCTCTTTGCTGCATTCTTGAATCGAAAGTTCCCAGCGCAGGTCTTCGATATCGCGTAAATACAGGTCGGCAGCTTTCCAACGTGAAAGCCACAGCACTTCTTGAGTAATGTTATGGGTGACGTTTGGGTTGCCATCACGGTCACCTCCCATCCATGATGCAAAGCGCACAGGGGCAACATTCAGCGGCAGAGCTTTGCCACAGTGGTCTTGTACCATGCCATCCAACTCACGCATGAATTTGGGTACAGCATTCCATAAGGTCTGTTCAATGGTCGTGAAGCCCCATTTGGCTTCGTCGACAGGCGTCGGGCGATGTTGACGAATTTCATCCGTTTGCCATGCCGAGCAAATCAGTTGTTTTAAATCATCCAGTACGGCTTTGCGTTCGCGTGGCGTAAGTTTTTGTTGATCCATTTTAAACAGGCAATCATTAATCCCATCATATTTTTGGATCAAGGTACGGCGGCTAACTTCGGTTGGATGTGCAGTCAGTACCAATTCAATTTTTAATTCACAAATTTGTTGGAACAGTTGTTCTGCGCTGATGTTATTGCTTTTAAATTTTTCAAATAAATGATCCAGTGGATTCGGTGAGGGCGCTTGCTCATCAAACTCACTTTGGCGACGGCTGCGCACCACATTGTATTGTTCGGCAATATTGGCAAAGTTGAGAAAGTGCGTAAATGCACGGGTCAGTGGCAGAATTTCTTCATCTTTTAAATTTAAAAATAATTGTTCTAACTGTTTTTCGGCTTCAACTTGTCCATCGCGCGCGCCTTTAGACAAAGCACGAATTTGCTCTACCTGATTAAACAAATCTTGTCCTGCATGCTGCTTTAGGGTTTCACCCAATAAATTGCCCAGTAAGCGCACGTCTTCACGTAATGGAGCATCAATTTGTTGAATCATTTGTTATTTCTCCGCGTATTCCTGTCTCGACTATACCCCGAAAGTGCCGTGGCAAAAGGGGGTACAGACAAAAGTCGGATGACTTTTCTAGGTAAATGAGCAATAGCTATGCCATTTGTTTCAGTTTAGCGTTGAAATATTTCAGAAAATGCTTAGTTTTGCGTGCCGAGTTGATATTTCAGCATAAAGATGTCGATGGCAGAGTGAATAATGGCCTGCCGCTCTGCTGCTTCAGGTACTGGGCGCATGCCCAATAAGACTTCTTGATGGCGTAGTCCCATCAGTAGCGACACAATCAGTTCAGTTTGTCGGGCAGGATGATCCTGCTGAATGAAATTTAAAGCCGCTGCATCTTGAAAGAAATTTTCCCAAACCTGTCGCATTTTCAAATGTGAAGCACGATAAAATTGCTCGACCAAAGGGCTATGTTCAGCAGCTAATTCTAAAAGCAACAAATCGAGCTTAATGGCTTCTGGCAAATTGACGATGTTCAGGGCGAGTTCGCAGACTTCGTTTAACACCACAATAAAATTGCTGTCAGCTGTTAGTTCACGTGGACGGGTACTTAAGATGTGCTCGCATGTGTCTTCAATGGCGCAGGTAAATAAAGTCGCTTTGTCTTGAAAGTGGTTATACACCGTGAGTTTGGTCACGCCAGCATTTTGCGCAATTTGATTCATACTGGAGCCGTGATAGCCCATTTCTAAAAATAGCTGCTTTGCCGACTCTAAAATGCGTTGTCGTTTTTCTAAGTCTTTCGGGCGGCCGACGTTCATTTGCTGAAAAAATTCCAAAAAAGGCGAAAAGGTCATTGATTTCGGATAAATAATCTAATTAATGTACCGCATGGTTTATTAATTAAAAAATAACCAAACTAATTGAATAATATTCTGCCCTAAAAAATACTTTTTATTAAGAGCGAACTTCATGAGTACGATTAAGACCACAGTTGTCAGCATGATCATCGTTTGCAGTGTGACCTTATGGGGATGCAGCAAGGATAAAGCCCAAACTGAACAGGAAGTTCCATTTGTGATGGTGACTCAGCCGAGTGCAAGCCATTTTGAACAAAAAAGTTATGCAGGTGATGTGCAAGCCCGTCAGCAAACGGCATTGGCTTTTCGTGTCAGCGGACAAATTACCGAACGCTATGTCGAAGTTGGTGATCAAGTCCGAGTAGGGCAGGTCTTGGCAAAACTGGATGTCAAAGATGCACAATTACAACTCAATGCTGCGCAAGCACAGCTTGAAAGCGCACGTTCCGCAGCGCAAATTGCTGAAGATGAATTAAAGCGCTTCAAGCAATTGCTACCAGTCAATGCCGTGAGTCGCTCACAGTATGATGCAGTCGATAATCAGTACAAAGCTGCGCAGTCCAATTTAAAACAAGCACAATCTAACTATGATGTCAGTCGTAATCAAACCGGCTATAACCAATTGATTGCAAATAAAAATGGTGTGATTACTGAGCGTAATATTGAAATTGGCCAAGTGATTTCAGCTGGTCAGCCCGCCTATCAGTTGGCGATTGCTGGTGAACGAGAGGTGGTGATTGGGGTGCCGGAACAAGCTGTAACCGATATTAAAGTCGGGCAGGATGCATGGGTCATTTTATGGTCTAAACCGCAGGAAAAATTTGCTGCGTATGTGCGTGAAATTAGCCCTGCCGCAGATCAGTCACGTACCTATAGCGTGAAAGTTGCACTACGTGAGGGAAATAGCGCAATTCAATTGGGGCAAAGTGCTAGAGTCTTTTTAAATAAAGCACAGCACAACGTCATTCAAGTTCCGCTTTCGAGTGTGTCTGCCAGTGGTCAGCAGGCCTATGTGATGGTGGTGAATGCCGATCATACTGTGCGTAAAGTTCCGGTGACTTTGGGTGAATATGGCCGTGAAACCGTACCCGTATTGAGTGGTCTCAATCCAAATGATTATGTGGTGGTCGGCGGTGTGCATCTACTGCGTGAAAAACAAAAAATTAATCCAGTTGACCGTGAAAATCGTGCTGTCCAAATTTCAGGAGGCGCGAAATCATGAATTTCAACCTGTCAGAGTGGGCACTGAAAAATAAAGGCTTAATCCTCTATTTTATGATTCTACTGGGCATTATTGGCATCGTGTCGTATTCCAAATTGTCGCAGAGTGAAGACCCACCATTTACTTTTAAAGTCATGGTCATCCAAACTTATTGGCCTGGAGCAACAGCCAAAGAAGTTTCAATGCAGGTAACGGATCGCATTGAAAAGGAACTGATGACCACCGGGCAATATGAACGGATTATGGCCTATTCACGGCCGGGTGAGTCGATGGTGACATTTGTCGCTAAAGACAGCCTACGTTCACAGCAAGTTCCGGATGTTTGGTATACGGTACGTAAAAAGGTCAACGACATTAAACATCAATTGCCTTCTGGCGTGCAGGGACCATTTTTTAATGATGAGTTTGGCGATACCTTTGGCAATATTTATGTCTTGACCGGCAAAGACTTCGACTATGCCACCATGAAGGAATATGCCGACCGCTTACAACTGCAATTGCAACGGGTCAAAGATGTAGCCAAAGTGGATTTAATCGGGCTGCAAGACCAAAAAATTTGGATTGAAATTTCCAACACCAAAGCAACGCAGATGGGTGTGCCGATAACTGCCATTCAACAAGCCTTGCAGCAACAAAATACCGTAGCCAGTGCTGGATTCTTTGAAACCAACTCCGACCGTATTCAAGTTCGGGTCAGTGGCAATTTACAAAATATTGATGAACTGCGTCAGATGCCACTGTTGGTGAATGGTCGAACCATTCAACTGGGTGATGTAGCAGATGTCTATCGTGGCTTTAGTGATCCGCCGCAACCGCGTATGCGTTTTATGGGTGAAAATGGTTTAGGTATTGCCGTGTCGATGCGAAAGGGTGGTGACATTCTGTCTCTGGGCAAAAATCTTGAAACCGAGTTTGCTCGCCTGCAAAAAACTTTGCCTTTGGGTATGGAGCTGAAAAAAGTTTCTGATCAACCAGTGGCAGTGAAACGCAGTGTCAATGAGTTTATGAAAGTCTTGGCTGAAGCGGTCATTATTGTTTTGCTGGTCAGCTTTTTCTCATTGGGTTTTCGTACCGGACTGGTGGTCGCATTTTCCATTCCTTTGGTACTGGCAATGACCTTTGCCGGCATGCAAATGTTTGATGTTGGGCTGCACAAAATTTCCTTAGGCGCACTGATTTTAGCGCTGGGACTCTTAGTGGATGACGCCATTATTGCGATCGAGATGATGGCGATTAAGATGGAGCAGGGCTATACCCGACTGCAAGCCGCTGGTCATGCATGGAGGACTACGGCTTTTCCAATGTTGACCGGAACCTTAATCACCGCAGCAGGTTTTTTACCCATTGCGACAGCGGCATCAAGCACCGGTGAATACACCCGTTCAATTTTCCAAGTAGTGACTATTGCGCTCATTGTATCGTGGTTTGCAGCGGTGCTGTTTGTACCATATTTGGGTGATAAATTATTGCCTGATTTCAATAAAGATCTAATTCAAAAAGCACCGTGGTATCAGCGTTTGTGGGCACGTTTGCGTAAGCAACCAGAACCTCAGCCAACAGTGCATCATGCGGGCGAACAGCACGATCCTTATCAAACTCAGTTCTACCAACGCTTTCGCGGTTGGGTCAATACCTGCGTGACTTATCGTAAAACTGTCATTGCTGCGACGGTCGGAATTTTTGTGTTATCCATTTTGATGTTTAAAACTGTGCCACAGCAGTTTTTTCCACCGTCGAATCGCGCTGAAATTTTGGTGGATTTAAAACTGGAAGAAGGTGCTTCGCTGAAAGCCACTGAAGCCGCAGTGAAAAAAGTCGAAGCGTTCCTCTCGAAAAAACAGGGGATTGATAACTTTGTTGCTTATGTCGGAACGGGGTCGCCGCGTTTTTATTTACCTTTAGATCAGCAATTGCCCCAAGCAAGTTTTGCACAGTTTGTGGTGTTGGCTTCCTCTTTGGATGATCGCAATGAAATCCGTGAGTCATTGGCAGAAGAAATTCGTAAATTACTGCCTGAAGTGCGTACTCGTGTGTCGTTATTGGAAAATGGTCCACCTGTGGGTTATCCATTGCAGTTCCGTGTCTCAGGGGAGGATCTGACTTTAGTACGTGAATGGGCGCAACGTGTATCTGCAACAGTCAGTGAAAACCCAAACACCACCAATGTGCATTTAGATTGGGGTGAGCCGAGTAAAGTCATTCAGTTGGATATTGACCAAGACCGTGCACGGCAAATGGGTGTGTCGAGTTTAGATTTGGCGAATTTTCTTAACAGTTCGATCAGTGGCGCAGTGATTAACCAATATCGTGAAAAGCGTGAATTGATTGAAATACGTATGCGTGGCGATCAGGCAGAGCGGCTGGATGTCGGTTCACTCAGTAGTTTGGCAGTACCGACCAGCAATGGCAGTTCAGTCCCCTTGGCTCAAATTGCAAAAATTGAATATCGCTTTGAAGAAGGCTTGATATGGCATCGTAACCGTTTGCCAACCATTACGGTGCGTGGGGATATTCGCAGTAAATTACAGCCTGCTACAGTCGTTGGTGAGTTAAAAGAGCCATTTGATCAGTTACGTGCTGAGATGCCAAATGGTTATTTACTTGAAGTAGGCGGTACAGTTGAAGAATCGGCGCGAGGTCAAAACTCAGTGAATGCGGGCATGCCACTCTTCCTTGCAGTGGTCATGACTTTATTAATGATTCAGCTGCGTAGCATTTCACGCGCAGTGATTGTGTTTTTAACAGCGCCACTGGGTATTATTGGTGTAGTGCTGTTCCTATTATTGTTTAATAAACCTTTTGGTTTTGTGGCGATGCTGGGCACAATCGCGCTGTCAGGTATGATCATGCGAAATTCACTGATTTTAATTGATCAGATTGAGCAAGATATTCAGTCGGGGGAGTCTGCATGGGATGCCATTATTAATGCCACAGTGCGCCGTTGTCGTCCAATTGTGTTGACCGCTTTGGCTGCGGTACTGGCAATGATTCCACTTTCTCGTAGTATTTTCTTCGGGCCGATGGCAGTTGCCATTATGGGCGGTTTGATCGTGGCGACGCTGTTGACGCTCTTCTTTTTACCAGCATTGTATGCGCAGTGGTTTAAAGTGAAAAAAACTCAGCAGAATCCTTAAAACTGTCATAATATTGGGTGCGAAATATGGAATTTTTCTCTATAGTAGCGCCTGATCTACAAAGACATTTTTAAAAAGTAAAAAAGCCACAAATGCAGTTCGGTATATTGTGGTTTATGGGGTTGAAGAACAGATGACAGCAGACAATCTAGCCAAGTATCGCCATTATGTTGCGATTTCTTATGTCTTCATGTTTTTTGCCCTTTTCACATTGATTAGTGGTGTTTTTGCCTACTTTCTTGCACGTAAAGTCACTCAAATTGATTCTGCTGAAGTTTGGTTGCAAGCCCAAGCACTCTGGGTGATGCGTACGGTGGTCATTTATACCTGTATGGCTGTGTTTGCAGCACTCTGGTTTATTCCTTTATTTTTCTACTATTGGGATACTTACCTATGGGTAACCGCATGTACAGTTATTGGCGTGGTTTTTTCTGGCATTGCATTTCTATATTTGCTCAATGCTTGGATCCAAGGTCTTTCAAAATTCGTTAAAAACAAAGCGGTATTTTAAGCCGTTTAAATTTTTTTCCCACATTCCCCTTGAAAAAATGGTTTGATCCCCCAATTTCAGACCACAGTTAAGTATTAAATTGAATTCCGTGAGGAGCATCGCCAGACATGGCTAAACGTGATTATTATGAGGTTTTAGGCGTATCTAAAACCGCAGGTGATGATGAAATTAAAAAAGCCTACCGTAAGTTGGCGATGAAGTATCACCCTGACCGTAACCCAGACAACCCAGAAGCTGAAGAAAAATTCAAAGAAGCTGCAGAAGCTTATGAAGTTTTATCGGACAGCGAAAAGCGCAGTATGTATGACCGTATGGGGCATCAAGCGTTTGAAGGTGGTATGGGCGGTGGTGCAGGTGGCTTCGGCGGTGGTTTTAGCGCAGAAGACATTTTCAGCCAATTTGGTGACATTTTCGGTGGCGCATTTGGTGGCGGTGGTGGCCGCGGTCAACAACGTGCACGTCGTGGTTCAGACCTTCGATACGTCATGGAATTGACCCTTGAAGAAGCGGTAAAAGGCGTTAAAAAAACCATTACCTTTACTGCTCCAGCGCCATGTGATGCATGTGATGGTAAGGGTTCAAAAAATCCGAAAGATGTTGAAACCTGTAAAACTTGTCATGGTGCGGGTCAAGTTCGCATGCAACAAGGTTTCTTCTCTGTACAGCAAACCTGTAGTACCTGTCGTGGTCAAGGCCAAATCATTAAGAACCCTTGTAACAAGTGTCATGGTTCAGGTGTTGCCGATCGTCAGCAAACTCTAGAAGTCACAATTCCTGCGGGTGTTGATAATGGCGACCGCGTACGTTTAAGTGGAAAAGGTGAAGCCATTCGTGATGGCCAATCTGGCGACTTATATGTAGAAGTGGTTGTTCGTGAGCACGAAATTTTCCAACGTGATGGTGCAGATCTGTATATGGATGTACCGGTTTCAATTGCAGATGCGGCTTTAGGTAAAGAAATTGAAATTCCAACTTTGGAAGGTCGTGTAAGTTTGAAAGTGCCTGAGGGTACACAAACGGGTAAATTATTCCGCTTACGTGGTAAAGGGGTGAAGCCTGTACGTACCAGCATGACGGGTGATTTACTGTGCCGTATTGTGGTCGAAACACCAGTGAATTTAACTGCACGTCAACGTGAGTTGTTAAAAGAACTGCAAGATACAATGGATGGCGATGACAACAAATCATCACCGAAGAAAAAATCATTCTTCGACCGTTTGTTTGACTAAGTTGAAATGAAATGGACAGTATGTAAAAACTGTCCTGATTCAAATAAAAAAGCCTGCTGAAAAGCAGGCTTTTTTATTGATCAAATTATTGGTGAGTAGCGGTTATAGGTGGAAGTAAATCTTCGTAAGGCATATCGATTTTATAAATAGTTTTTAAACGTTGTAGCTGATGGCGAGCTTCAGCTTCATAGCCATTAAAAGCCAATAAACGTGCATATTTAATGATGTGGTATTTGGCTGGATAACTACGCACCAATTTATCTGTTTCTTGTAGGGTTTGTGCCGAAACTTTTTGATATGGACTTAAGCGAATGATCGCAACACGATGTTTAAATTCAGTCAGTAAATAAATTGGCTCATGATTGGTGATCTTTTCAGGGCTCTTTTCATATTTAGAGGCTTGTCCTAACTGGATCGCTGCATTGGCATAGTCACGGTAAATCACAGTGATTAAAATGGCACCCACCATAAACACGATACGTATGAACCACGGTGATAATTGAAAAGCTGAAGTGTTCAGCTTACCAGCTTGCAAAATCCCGATAATAAAACCGATCGGTAAGAGGAAGTAAGCGTAGTTTTGCGGAAATTCCAACATGGCATGAATGACAAATACGCCGACCATGAGTAGCCCAATGACCGACAAGGCAGACTTTGCCATTTTCTGGAGTTGGATGCCCCAATAAGCAAAATAAGCCAAAAATGGAATACCAATAATCGCGCCATTCCACAATAAAAAGTCTAAGATGAAATTGTGCGCACTACGCACCCAAACCGGGCCTGGTACAGTATCTGAAATGGCAACAAACGCCGTACTGGTTTGATGCCAACCATAACCAAACCAAGGCTGTGCAGCAACAGCATGGGCCATTTGTGTCCAAATTGCCAACCGCGACATATCTCCACCAGCACGCTGTGCAATATCACGACTTTCCTGAATATTCATGTCGGATAGTTGGATTATCATTTGGCTCAGCTTCGGCATCAACACAATCAGCGCGATAAAGCCAATAAACCACGCCAAGCTATAAAACCAACGTAAGCGAATAAAATCGCGATATTGTGCATAAGCCAAGTAAAGTAAAATACAGAGGCTTGCGACCCAAGAGGTACGTGATTGGCTTAAGGCAATACCAATTAAAATAGGTATGGCAGCAGCTACCAAGTAACGAGTCTTCACTTTGCCTTGCTCATATAGATATAAGCAAGCCAATAATGCCATCAGCAAGAAGGTCGCCATATTATTAGGTTGAGCAAAATTGGCAAAAGGACGAGTTGTACCACTGATTTTCATGACAAATGGTAAGAACGAATCGAAGTCTAACCACTGACAAATCGCTATCAGTCCGGTCAGAACACCAGAAGCCACAAAGGTATAACTTAAATAAAGGAATGTTTTCTCACGATCTACTGTAGTTCGAGACAAGCTAAAGCCCAAATTAACGCACAGCCAAAAGCTGAACACAAACAACATACACAGGAGTGCAATGCTGAAATAGTAGATTTGCCCTAACATCAGCTGCATCAACGGAACGGCAGCTAAAACCAACAAGGGTAAGGAAATTTTTGCGACATCTAGCTTTTGTTTGAAGAAGGTAGCAGCTAAAGCAAACAGTGCAAAAAAGGTATAAAGCTCACCCGTGTAGGTTGCCCAAGGACGGTAATGAATTGGAATTAGCCATGCCAATGCAATACATATAGCAGCACAAAGATACAGTAGGGTTTTCATGAAAATTCAGGATAAAAAGAACGCGCCTATCATACCGTGAAATTGAGCGAGCTTGGTGATGTAAGCGTCAAACAGACTGAAAAGCGATGGACATACAGTGCGTATAGTATTGACTGTAAAAGCATCAGGAAATTTGCACTTTTTATGAATTCTAACTTAGCCTGTGTATGGAGTTTTGCTATAGTAAGACCAATTTTGAATCAACATTAGGAAAATGTTATGTCAGCTTCTCCACGCATTGGTGTATTAGGTGCAGGCGGTCGTATGGGACGCATCTTAATTCAAGCAGTTCAGCAAGCGGGCTATCAATTGGCTGTTGCAGTAGAACGTCCTGAAAGCAGCTTAATTGGTGCAGATGCTGGTGAGCTTGCTGGCATTGGTGCAGTGGGTGTGAAGGTTGTCGGTAACTTGGCTGATGTACTGAAAGACTGTGATGTGGTCATCGACTTTACTGCACCTGTTGCAACAGCACAGCATTTAAAATTATGCCGTGAAGCGGGTGTTGCAATTGTGATTGGTACGACGGGTATGAATGATGAGCAAAAAGCTTATCTAGATGAAACAGCAACAGAAACCCCAGTAGTCTATGCAGCGAACTATTCGGTCGGTGTAAACGTTTCGATCAAACTACTTGAACTTGCATCAAAAGTATTTGGCGACACAGTAGATATTGAAGTGATTGAAGCCCATCATCGTCATAAAGTCGATGCTCCATCAGGTACAGCGTTAATGTGGGGCGAAGCCATTGCCGATACTTTAGGGCGTGACTTAAAACAAGATGCCGTGTATTGCCGCGAAGGTCATACTGGTCCACGTGAACGTCAAACTATTGGTTTCCAAACGATTCGTGGTGGCGACATTGTCGGTGAACATACTGCGATGTTTATTGCTGATGGTGAACGTGTGGAAATTACCCATAAAGCGACCAATCGTATGAACTTTGCAGCCGGTGCTGTTCGTGCCGCAGCATGGGTTGTGGGTCGTGATGCACGTAAATATGATATGAAAGATGTATTGGGCTTTAACGATATTGAGGTATAAACCTCCGTTAAATTCCGTTATAACAACAAAATAAAATTAAAATAAGACGATCAATGGAATGAAAAAAGTCATATGTATGCTTTGTACTGTCGCAGTGACTGCGGCAGTACAAGCGAAACCAATGGACAATGCTAAACTGAGTATTCATAAAAACAATATTAAAGTTTGGACTTATCAAAATGAACAAAACCCAGTCATTCAATACAAAGCTGAAACCAGTTTTGATGTGCCGATGGAAAATGCGGTCAGTTTGGTTTTAGATGTGGAAAATGCAGTGAAATGGGTACCTTATATGGGTAGTGTAAAAGTACTGTCCCGAGATGACAAAAAAGGTGAATTTACGCTGTACATGGTTTTGGATTTTCCTTTTCCCTTAAAAGACCGTGACTTAGTTGTGCAGGGTAAAATACGCAAAGATGCACAGGGCAATATCAGTATTCAAAACAAAGGCCTTAAAAAAGGCTATCCACTTCATCCCAATTATGTACGTTTAACTGAATATGAAGGTGATTGGACCTTCCAACGTTTAAGTAATCAAAAAGTGAAAGTATCGACTTCAGGATATGCGAATCCTGAAGGGTCGATTCCACTCAGCTTTGTGAATATGTTCGTACAGCAACAGCCCTATCAAATGCTGCAAAAAATGAAAGTGCAACTGGCAACCTATAAACCAATAGCACTTCATGACGTTTTAAAATAAAAGCTATCTTTGCAAATTCAGTCGTGATGTTTCAGCCAATGAAAAAGCAGTTAGCTGTTTAAGCTGTTGAGGTTCTGGTAGTTCAATACTCAGCAGGGTTTCTAACTGGTTGTCAGCTTTTTGTGGATCATGCAACTTAATTTGAATTTGGCGTGACGGGGTCTGTTGACAGGCAAAGCGTAACTTCGCTTGTTGGGGCGTCAAATTTAAGTTGTTACTGTGTTGAGCTGAATAGACATAGATTTTTTGCTGCAGATTACCTGCTGCTAAGGGTAGGATCTGTCTTAATTTATATTCATTCAGCTTTTGGGCATTGAGAAATCCTTCAATCAATGCATTACAAACGAAATTTTGCTGCTGTTCTGCCACAGTTTGCGCATCTTGCTGACAGGCACTCAATAAAAATGTAGTGATGACAACGCTGCCCAAAGTAAATTTTGTGAGTTTGAAAGCCATACATCCTCCTCTGTATTTTTGATTTTTAACTGAATAAACACAGCTTAAATCTGTTATTTTTATGGGTACAGATACAGAAAATATTAAAAATAGGGTACAGATGGCATTTCAATATCAAAGCTTAGCGGCAAGCATGGCGCATAAAATATATAGCGGTGAACTTATCGCAGGGCAGCGCCTCAATTCGCTTCGTCAATTTGCTAAAAAGCAAGGTATTAGTTTGAATACCGCAAAAAATTGTTATGAGTTGCTCGAGGCACAAGGTCTGATTTATGCGCAAAATAAGGCAGGCTATTTTGTAAAATGGCAGCAGCTCGCTAACCCGTATGATCACTTAGCATTACCAGAGCATCCAGATTTTCAACCTGCATCGCGTGATGTGTCGCATTTAGAATTACAAATTCAGATTCAAGAAGATGCTATCAATAATCAATTGATTCATCTTGGTTCAATTCAACTCTCACCGAATTTGATTCCTACTGAAGCCTTGCGTCGTTCTGTGCAGCGTGCGCTCAAACATTGTAAGCCCGAAGATTTTCTTTATAGTGATCGACAAGGACATCCAATACTGCGTGAAGCATTATCAGCGCATTGGGCTGAAGACGGTTTTCATATTGCAGCTGAACAAATCTATATCAGTAATGGCTGCATGCCCGCACTTTCGACGATTATTCAAACTATAACTGAACCTGGTGACAGCATTATTGTGCCGACACCGAATTATAATGGTCAGTTGCAATTGCTCGCTTTATTAAAACGTAAAATCATTGAAATACCTGCAGATAGTAATGGCTTTGATTTAGAACGTTTAGCCCAAGCCATGCAACAACCCCATGCAAAAGCATGCTTATTGACAGCAAATTTTCAAAATCCTTTGGGTTTTTGTTTAAGTAATCAAGAGAAAGAAAAAATTGCACAATTGGCGGCGCAGTATCAATGTCCAGTGATTGAGGATGATATTTATGCCGAGTGCAGTCATGCGCAGCAGCGACCTTTACCCATTCAATATTGGGATCAACACGGATATGTGGTGTATTGTGGTTCGGTCTCGAAATCGTTGTCACCTTCTTATCGGGTGGGCTGGTTTTGCCTACCGACGCGGCTTAAACATTTACATGCGCGACTACTTATTCAAAATGTTTTGGTGAATACACCGCTGCAATTGGGTTTGGCCGATTTAATTTACAGTCGCGCTTATCGGCAGCATTTAACGGCATTAAGACCTAAACTGCATGAGCAAGTGCAGCAATATCGTGATTTTATTGCCCATGCATTTGAAGGTGTGGAGATCCGTTTAAATCAGCCACAGGGAAGTTATGCTCTCTGGTTGCAATTACCCGCGCAGATTGACAGTTGGGATCTGTATTGTTTTGCCCAGCAGCACGGTATTAACATTGTGCCGGGACTGTTGTTTGGTGGTGCAGATCGTTACCGTAACTGTATTCGCCTGAATGCAGGACATGAACTGTCTGAACAGATACAACAGGCGATCCAGTTATTGGCCAATTGGGTTAAAAAGGCTTTAAAAAGTTGATTTGAATAGCGTTAATCAAAATCAGCTTTAAGCACAACGCGATAACGCACTTGGCCTGAATGTAAGCGTTCAATGGCTTCATTCACTCGTGACATAGGGAACAGTTCAATCTGTGGCGCAATATTTTGACGTGCGGCAAATTTCAGAAGTTGACGCAGTGCGGCAGGCGATCCAGTTGAAGAACCGGTGACTGATTTAGCACCGCTAATCAACATGCCCGCAGGAATCTGCATTGGCTCTAGTGCAAGTCCGAGCATATGCACACTGCCATTTGGTGCGAGTGTAGATAGATAGGCTTGCCAGTCTAAAGTAACATTCACTGTACTTAAAATTAAATCAAACGTGCCACGATGTGCCTTAAGTGCAGCCGTGTCACGACTACTGAGCACATGGTCTGCCCCCATGGCTTTGAGTTCGTCAGTTTTATCAAGACTTGAGGTAAATGCGGTAATTTCACAGCCCCATGCTTTCAATAACTTAATTGCCATATGGCCTAAGCCGCCAATACCTATCACTGCAACATGATGAATGGCTTGAATTTGGTGCTGTAAAATTGGATCAAATACGGTAATGCCACCGCATAGGAGCGGGCCTGCACTCACAGGATCTAAATCATCAGGGAGGGGAATAACCCATTGCCAACCTGCACGGACTTTATCTGCAAAACCGCCTGCGTGTCCCACGATGGTCGCCGTTTTCCCACCTGTACATTGTACTTGCTGCCCTGATATGCATGGTTCACAGTGTTGACAGCTTTCAGCTGTCCAGCCAATGCCAACACGTTGACCCAGTTTTAGGCCTTTGGCTTCACTCCCAAGCTGTGTAATCGTTCCGATAATTTCGTGGCCTGGGATTGCAGGATAGACTGAGGATTTCCAGTCATTTTGGATAATTGAAACATCTGAATGACATAAACCACAGTACTCAACTTTGACTTCAACTTGATGGGCTTGTAGTTCGCCTGCATCAAATTGATAGGGAACCAATGTTTCACCGGCATTCATTGCCGCAAAAGCACGAATTAAATTGTCACTCATTGTCTTTATTCCTTATTGATCTATGAATACTCTAAATTTATTTGTTTAAATATTTAAATTCACAATGATTTTCATGGTCGTTTACCATACCAATTGCTTGCATGAATGCATAGCAAGTGGTGGGGCCTACAAATTTGAAGCCGTGTTTTTTTAAGGCTTTAGATAGGCTTTGACTCTGCACAGTTTGTGCGGGAGCAGCACGATAATCTGCGACATCATTATGTTGAACTGTATTATTAACAAATGACCATAACCACTGTGCCGGATCAATCCCTTGCTCTTTAAGACTTTGCCAAGCTTTGGCATTATCACGTATAGCAGTTAATTTTCCGATATGTCGAATGAGTCCAGCATCTTTTAATTTTTCTTGTAATTGTACTTCAGTCAATGCAGCAATATCGGCTATAGCATGCTGAAAAAAATGTTGACGGTAGCAGTCACGCTTTTTGAGTACGGTAATCCAAGATAGGCCAGCTTGTTGTCCTTCAAGACACAACATTTCAAATAAGTGTGTTTCATCATGATTGGCTTTTCCCCATTCATGGTCATGGTAATGCATGTATAAAGGGTCTTCAGAGCACCAACCACAGCGTTGTTTTGTCATGTCCAGTGCTCCTGTGACAACTGAAACTTAAATTTTAAACTCAGTCCATTGATCACTTTTATTATCCCAATAGGACAGGGTGGCTTGTCCTAAATCTGCAAATTGAATCCATACATCTTTGCCAGATTTGTCTGCGTAACCTGTGCTAATCAGCAGGGCTTCTTCAGTAATCTCCATGATCCAGCCCTGATGTGACTGACCATTAAGACTAATTTTTTGTTGATTGCCTGATTCTGCAAATTCCACCAGACGATTGATCAACGCTTCTGACATGTAAGATTCCTAAAAAATTAACGTAAATATGGATATGGATTTACTGCATTTCGACCTTTACCATTTAAGTAAATGCCATAGTGTAAATGCGGTGCGGTATGGCGTGCGTTTCCAGTGTTACCCACATAACCAATCACATCGCCTTTTTTGACATAGTCGCCGACCTGTAAACCACGTTTGTGGCCATCAAGGTGCGCATAATAGTGCCATGAACCAGCAGGCCCCATAATCCATATCACTTTACCACCCAAATTGTTATTACGTAAGTCGGCAACTAAACCTTCTGTGGCACTCAATACTTTTGTTCCACGTGGAACTATAATATCAATGCCTTCATGGCTGCGACCTTGACTGCGTGCTGCACCCCAAGTGTCTTTAAGTTGACTACGTTTGACTTGATGAACGGGTACAGGAAGCTGATTAGCCAAGCGCATTTGTTGCAACTTTTTCACTTCCGCAGCAGGAAGGCTTGAAGAGGGTGCTTTTTTAGGTGCTGAGGTACAGGCAGAAAGTAGGGCTAAAAACAAACTGGTTACAGTGCCAATGACAAGGCGGCTAACAGACACTTTTTGAATCACAAATATCCCTATTCGTTATTTAAGTCGAGTCTGACTATGGCACAGATACGGCCGAGCTTTCTACCGCAGAAATGAGTTTTTTCATTGCAGTGGGTATTCCTAACTGTGTTGCAGCAGTTGGACTTAACCACTGACCTTGTAGCTCAATTGAAATATGTTCTTTTTGATCATCGCTTGCTTTGAAACATAATGCTTCAAGTTGCCAAGTAAAATGGGTAAAGCTATGTGAAATCTCGACCCGTTGTGGCAACGCGGTTAAGCCTAAAGTTTGCGCTTGCTGTTGTAAGGCTGCAAGCTCATCAAAAATAGGTAAACACCATAAACCGCCCCATAAGCCACTGTCTGGACGTTGTAGCCAAAACCATTCATCTTGAGATTGGATTAATAAGACTTTTGCTGAACGAACAGGAACAGCTTTTTTCGGTTTTTTAAAAGGAAGGTCTGCTTCAATACCTTGTTGATGTGCTTTGCAATGCTGTTGCATTGGGCAATATAGGCATAGTGGTTTTTTGGGGGTACAGATGGTAGCTCCCAAGTCCATGATGGCTTGAGTATAGTCATGATTGCGTTCAACAGGGCAAAGCTCATCTGCTAATTTCCACATTTCACGTTCATACATCGGTTTAGATAAGTCATCTTCAATGGCAAAAAATCGTGACAGTACACGTTTCACATTACCATCCATAATCACGCCATATTGGCGTAAACCCAGTGACATTAAGGCACCACCAGTAGATGGCCCGATACCAGGAAGTTCTATCCATTCAGCTAAAGATTTTGGAAAATGTCCCTGCCGTGCAACAATTCCTGCTGCTTTATGTAAATTACGTGCACGTGCATAATAGCCAAGTCCAGCCCAATAGGGTGCGATATCATCCCAAGAAGCCATACCAAGGTCGTTTACAGTTGGAAAGCGTGTGATGAAACGGTCAAAATATTGTAAAACCGTTTTGACTTGGGTTTGCTGCAACATAATTTCTGATACCCACACTTTGTACGGATCATCTGCAACTTGCCACGGTAAATCATGGCGACCATGGATATCAAACCATTCAAGCAGGGCATCTGAAAATTTAAACATGAAACAACATCGAAACTAAAATCTGAGCATAGTATACATGCTTTGAGTTGGTGCTTTAGCGTACATAGCTTGCTTAGACTACAAGATTTAGAGCATTTAAAAGGAGCCGAAGCTCCTTTTAAAAGTGGGTTATGGTTTAATTTTCAAAACCCCAACGTGAGTCAAGTGCTAGTTTTTGATTGTCATAGCGTGGAATGATGTGAATATGCACATGGGCTGTTTCCTCACCAAAAACATGACCATCATTGAAACCGATATGAAAGCCTGTAGGTTGATATTTTAAATTCAGCTCATTACGTGCCTGTTCAAGCAGCGACATTAGACTTTTACGTTCTTTATCCGTCACATTAAAAAAAGAACTGACATGTCGAAGGGGAACGATGACACTATGACCCTTCGACAAGCTATGAGGCTCAGGAAGCACAACACCAAAATCATTTTTTGCAAGAACGTCATATTCGTCGAAGTTGCAATATGGGCAATTGAGTTCTGTCATCTTTATCTCCTCGTTTATTTTTTGAATTTGAAACTTTATTTCATCACTTTTTATTTATTAACCAGATACTGATTAAACTTTTAAAGTTCGATCCAGTAATTCATACATCGCATTTAAGCTTTGTTGCTCTGCTGCTGCGTTATAGCCTAAATCGACATTATTCGCTTTTGCACGTTCATCAGCCAAAGGATTGCTAAATCCATGTTTGGCATCGGCATACACGATGACATTATGGTTCACACCCGCAGCATGCATTTCTTCACGGAAACTCGCCACATCATCCAGTGTTACCATAGAGTCTAGTTCACCATGTTGCACCAAAAGCTCGGCTTGGACTTGGCCAGTTTGAGCCGGTGTTGCTGTTGCCAAGGTCGCATGGAATGTGACCACAGCATCTAGTTCTGCTCCTGAACGTGCGAGGTCTAAGACCACTTTACCGCCAAAGCAAAAACCGATTGCTCCGAGTTTAGCTGCATTTACTTCAGATTGCTGTGCCAAAGTGGTTAAAGCGGCAGACGCACGGGTCACAATTGTGTCTGCATGATCAAAGGTTTGCATCATCCATTCATAAGCTTGCTTGGCATCTGTGGTGACTTTTTTGTCACCATACATATCCAAAGCGAAAGCAGCATAGCCTTGTTCAGCCAATTCGCGCGCACGTTGTTCGGTATATTCATTGCGTCCCCACCATTCAGGGGCAACTAACACACCTGCGATCGCAGTGTCTGACTCTGGTGCGGCAAAATAGCCAAAAAGTTGAGTTCCATCAGCTGCTGTATATTGAATTTCGCGAGTCTTAATTTTAACGGTCATGGTCAAATCCTTATGTGCGGCTACGCAGTTGATGAAGATTTAAAATAAATGGAAATTGGTTTTTGTGAAATAAATATAAGATATCAATGTGAATTTTAAGTCAAATCAATCAAAAAAATTGTAAAAGAAAATAATGGAAAGAAGAAATATTGAGGAGCACCGAGATTTGTCGATGCTCCTGAAGGGAGTCTTGTTATTTCGGGAGCACTTCAATGAGTTCTACATCAAAAATCAGCGTGCTGTTTGGCTCAATGACGTCTGCTGAACCAATTTGCCCATAGCCCAAGTTTGCAGGAATGAAGAAGCGATATTTTGCACCTTCTTTCATCAACTGGAGACCTTCTGTCCAACCCTGAATGACTTGGCTTACCTGGAACATCGCAGGTTGGTTGCGTGCAATTGAACTATCAAAAACAGTGCCATCAATTAAGCGACCTTCATAGTGAACTTTCACTGTTGAATTGGCTTTAGGTGACTTACCTTTGCCAGCTTGAATGACTTGATACTGCAGGCCAGATTTCGTGACCTGAATGCCCGGTTTTTTGGCATTTTCAGCAAGGAAAGCTGAACCAATGGTGGCATTCGCATCCGCTTTTTGCTTCAGTTCAATCAGTTGTTTCGCTTCGGTTTGCTTTTTATATTGGGTTAAGGCACGGGTCATTTCTTCATCTGTTAATGACGAAGCTTGACCTTTAGATGCTGCCTTTAAACCTGCAACAAATGCATCAATATCCAAATCCTTAATGGATTCAGCATTACTGCGTCCCATTAAATAACCAAAACTATAACCCACTTGTTCTGCAGCACTACTTTTATTACTGACATCTTTGGCAAATACAGTGCTTGAGCAGAGTGCCAAACACAATATACTGATCTGTAATTTCATGACCGAGTCTCAAAATAAAGCAGGAGAGCGAAAAGCTCTCCTGTACCGGTTTTATTATTTAACTTCAATGAGTTCTACATCAAAAATTAAAGTACTGTTCGGTGGAATCGTTCCTGGAACACCTTGAGCACCATAACCTAAGTTTGAAGGAATATATAAAGTGGCTTTACCGCCTTCTTTCATTAACTGTAGACCTTCAGTCCAACCTGGAATTACTTGGTTCAATGGGAATTCAATTGGCTCGCCGCGCTGTACTGAACTATCAAATACTGTGCCATCCACTAACTTACCTGTGTAGTGAACTTTAACAACTGATGTGGCTTGCGGTTGTTTACCTGTACCTTCTTTCGTTGTTAGGTACTGTAAACCAGAAGCAGTGGTTTTAACCCCAGCTTTACTTTTGTTTTCTGTTAAGAAATTATCGCTGCTACTTTGTGCTTGCTTATTGCTTTCGAGCTGCTTGTTTTGCATTTCTTGCTGGAACTCAGCATATGCTTTTTGTAATTCTTCTTCAGTATATGCAGGTTTTGCACGAGCATGACCCGCACGAACGCCAGTGACAAAGCTATCAATATCTAATTCTGGAGGCGTTTGATGGGCAACTTCATAACCAAGTGCATAACTGATTTTAGCGACAGCAGAAGCATTTGCAGCTGGTTGAGTTGATGTTGCTGATTGCGTAGCAGGTGTTTTAGTTGCATAGTAAACAGGAACAAGTGCGGCACCGCCGAGTAATACAGCGACAGCGATAGGTAGGGCCTTACTCATATATTTTCCCACAATTATTTTATATGTAAAAAGTTGCTGAAATTCTAGCAGACTTTTCCTGTTCAGCGCTTACCTATCTCTATGATCAGGTAAGGTGCAGGAAAGATCATCATAGTCATGTTCTTATTTTTATACTATAACGGTATGAATATATAAAACATTTTTTATACAGAATGATGCATGCAACATAAATTTCGAAAATAAAAAAAACCACCGTATTCGGTGGCTTTTTTGAATAGGCTTGAATTAGTCTTGGTCTTTTGAAGCTTTATAACCATAAGAATAGTTATAGCCATAACCATAACCATAACCAGCTGAGCTACGTTGAATGTCGTTTAAAATAATACCATTGACCTTCACACCCACTTGTTCAAAGCGGTTCACGGTTAACTCTAGTTCTTTCAACTGAGTTTTGGCATAACGAGCAATCACCAAATTCACACCAGCATATTGCGAAATAATGATACCGTCTGTCACCGCAAGTACAGGAGGGGTATCAATGATCACATGATCAAACATCGGTGAAATCAAATCTAAGAATTCTTTGAATTTACCAGAACTTAAAAGCTCAGATGGATTAGAAGGGCTTTTACCACGAGTAATCACACTCAAATTTGGAATTTCAGTGGTTTTAATGATGCTGTCTAGATCACGCTGACCATTTAAATACTCAGAAAGACCTGGTTGGTTGTCATGATTGAAGTATTTGTTCAAATAACCACGACGTAAATCGGCATCAATAATTAAAACACGTTTATCGCTTTGCGCAAGAATCGTAGCTAAATTGGTTGAAATAAACGATTTACCAACTTCTGGTGCTGGCCCCGAAATCATGATCAGGTTATTTTTTGCAGATGTCAGTGCAAAGTGAATGGCAGTACGCATACTGCGCAGGCTTTCAATTGCAATATCATCGCTATTTTTAACCGCAAGTACAGGAATGGTCTTTTTCTTCTTCAGTAACTTGATGCGACTTTCCTGAATAGGGGAACGTGGCACAGTGGCATAAACCGGAAGATCAAGGGTGTTCTCAATTTCTGAAGAATCTTTGATTCCTGAGCGTAGCATGTTACGTAGTAGTGCAAGTAATGTACCGAGGAAACCACCAAGAAAAATTGAAAGTATCAAGATTTGTAGTTTTTTTGGTGCAATTGGTTCAATAGGCTCTACGGCAGTATCCACAATACGGACATTACCAATTTCACCAGCTTTGGCAATACGAAGCTGTTGGTAAGAATTCAACAACGCTGTATAAAGTTGTTGTTTCACTTCAACTTCACGATAGAGCTGTAAATAACGACGTTGTAGGTCTGGTAATTTTTTTAAGGTGGCATTTAGTTCAGCAATTTTGCTATTGATTGCACCCAATTGAGCATTCATTTGTTGCATCACTGGATGCTCACTGGTGTACTTCGCAGAAGCTTCAGCAACTTTTTGCTCTAATTCAGCTTTTTGAGTTTCAAGAGTGACACTTTGAGTTAAATAGAGTTCAGATTCTTTAGTGACATCGACAGTATTAAACTCTTGACGGAATTTGTTAAATTCACGTTCTGCGACATCAAGCTGTTGTTTTAATTCAGGGAGTTGTTCGTCTAGGAATTTTAATGTTTGTGCACTTTCAGCCGAACGTCTTTCAATATTTTGATGGCTGTAGGCTGCTAAAATGGCATTTAAAACTTTTGTAATATGTTCTTTATCTTGGCCCTGATAGTTAAGGCCAAGCACGCCCGTCATTTTTCCTTTTTCAGCAACCGAATAGTTTGCCAAAATGCTGTCCACAGCAGCTGGTAAAGATTGCTTTTGAATCAAATAATGATCATTGAGTTGGTCACGGGTGTAAATAGCAATATCCCACTGTCCGTCAGCGGTGCGTAATGAATTATCTTGGTTTAATTTACCCGTTAAAATGATTTGCTCAGTTTTAAGATCAGTTAATGTAAACTGATTATCTTTAAAGCTGAGATCAATATTTTTATCTCGATATACTGCTGGAATATTAAACTGTCGAATATCAAAACTTTTTTCATTGTCTTTGAAAATGACTGATTTATTTTTATATTCAGTCACATAATCATGTGGAGAAAATAGGCGATCAATAAATGAATTCTCTGTACCCGAAACTTTAAGATCAAGATGCAAATTTTGAATCACAGTACCTAGAACTAAGCGTGATTTTAAAATTTCAATTTCTGCTTGAGCTGGTTGCTTTTGATCAATCATGCCTGATAGATCACCCAAGAGTGCTGCTGAAGTTCCTTTACTTTCTTCAACCTGTACCAGTGCATTTACTGCGTAGGTATCAGGCGTGGTTCTTAAATAAAGTAGGGCACAAACGAGACTTAAAATTACACATAAAGCAATTAACTTCCATTGTGCAATCAGAGAGAAAAATAATTCTTTTAAATCAATTGTATCTTCTGTATTGGTATTTTGGCTCATAATCGTACATCAAAAGTTAAATATGTTTAGTCCAATCTGCAACGCAGGATTGGATCAGTTCTGAGGTTTGGTCAAAAAAGGCTTGATCGTGCTGGTATGGGTCAGGCACATTTTTACCTTGCCAATGACCTAAACGAAAAGTCTTACCCTTTGCAAATGGCCATGTTTGTTCAATATGCTTTTGTTGATTTGAACTCATGACTAAAATTAAATCTGATTTTTTGATCAGTTCAGCATTTAATTTTTGGGCAATATGTCCACTCATATCGACGCCAATTTTTTGCATACAGTATTGGGCTTTATCGTCTGCTGCGTGTCCAATCATCCCTGCGATTCCCGCTGAATAAATATTCAGATTGGGATGATTTTTTTTCAGAAGATATTCTGCCATAGGGCTTCGGCAGATATTACCTACGCAGACCACCAAAATATTTTTAAATAACATTATTGGCCCAATCTGTCCATGTTGTAGATCATATTTGAGAAAGGAATCACTTGATTGATCACACGCTGCCAGCGAGCTAAACCAGATGCATCAACATACACAATATCGTTGCTACGCATTTTGAACTGGTTTGCGAGCCCAAAGTCACCGATACTGGTTAAATCTAAATGGTAAATTTCAGTCATTGGGCTATTCATATCGCTACGCACTACGTAGATTTTACCTCGACTTGCTGAAAGCGAATTTAGCCCTAGGCTCTCTCCGAGCACATCACTGAGGCTCATGCCTTGATCCCGCATAGGGACAGGTTTATTTTGACCAGATTCACCCATCACATATATTTTTTGATTTTCGCGTGAATTGACATAAATCGTATCATTAGGTTGGATGAGCAAATTATGTAGTGAATAGCCCGCTTGTTCTAATTGGATACTGTTTAAGTTATAAGTTTGCCCCTGGCGTACTAAGGTAATAGACGTATTGTCACCAAGTTGCGTATTTACGCCGCCAGCAAGACCAAGTGCAGTGTATACACTGGTTGGTTGGTCGGTCAGATTAAACTGACCACCTTTCATCACATTACCTTGGACCGAAAAACGTTGGCCTTGATAGGATAGGACGCGAACAATCACATCTGGGGTTTTTAAGTAACGAGCAAGTTGGCTGCGTAATTCCTGATTGACTTGTGTCAGCGATTTTCCTGCAGCTTTATATCGGCCAATAATAGGGAATTGGATATAGCCACTTTGATCAATTTGGTAGCCGTTTGATTTAATCGCTTCTTCATTGCTTATTGTATTTGTGGGTGGGGTTATTTCAGGGTATGCCCATAAATAAATAGATAAAATATCACCTGAGTTTAGACGATAATTTTGTTGTTGTTGATTGAACAGATGGGCAAAATTTTGCTGATTTACTTGGGCGGGTTGAACAGCTACTAAATTTTCTTGAGTCAGTTTAATAACATTGACTGTCGAGCCTAAATCAGTCTGAAATGTACCTTCTTTAGGAAGGTCATAGGTTTGTAAGCCTGAAGTAATGGCACAACCCGTCATACTTAGACTCAAAGCTAACATACAGCTATAACGATAGTAACTCACTCGAATACAAATCCTATTTATAAAATTTTTGAATCATTAAAATGCGGGTTTAAGTACCCAAATTACTCATTTTAGAATGTTAAGTTTATACTATTCACCTTGTAGAATATAGCTTTACATTTGTTTTAAATCGTAAGTTTAATCAAGACTTGCATGTATGAATATCTTTTAAAGATCTTGTTGTTAGTTGATTTTTTTTTAAATGAGTAATGTTTGTTTTATAGGGGAAATTGTTTAATCCTATAAATATTCTTGATTAAAATTACAGTCGTCATAGAACATCATTACACAATCGAAATTTGATTTTCTGATATAATTTAACGCTATTTACAACATAACGATGATTGATAGTTCATCGATGACATAGGCTTCAGTATGTTACAACTCTCCGAATTAAAAATTGCCATAATCGGATTAGGTTATGTCGGTTTACCTCTAGCTGTTGAGTTTGGAAAAAAAGTTCCCGTGGTGGGCTTTGATATTCATCAGAAGCGTATTGATGAATTACGTAGCGGACGTGATCATACTTTAGAAGTCTCTCCTGAAGAGTTAGCACAGTCGGCTCAGTTAAGTTACAGCGCAAATTTAGAAGACTTAAATGACTGTAATTTTTTTATTGTTACTGTTCCAACTCCTATTGATGAATATAAACAGCCAGATTTAACCCCATTGGTAAAAGCTTCAGAAAGCATTGCTAAAGTGCTGAAAAAAGGTGATGTGGTTGTCTACGAGTCAACAGTTTATCCGGGTGCAACAGAAGAAGTCTGTATTCCTGTTTTAGAGAAGAACTCAGGCTTAATATTTAATCAAGATTTTTATGCAGGCTATAGCCCTGAACGAATTAACCCAGGCGATAAACTGCACCGTGTGACGAATATTTTAAAAATCACCTCGGGTTCTACGCCTGAAGTCGCTGATTATGTTGATGCAGTTTATAACCTGATTATTGAAGCAGGTACACACAAAGCAGCCAGCATTAAAGTTGCAGAAGCAGCCAAGGTGATTGAAAATACCCAGCGCGATGTGAATATTGCCTTAATTAATGAATTGGCGTTGATTTTCAATAAAATGGGCATTGATACCGAAGCGGTATTACAAGCAGCGGGAACAAAATGGAACTTCTTACCGTTCCGTCCAGGTTTAGTTGGCGGTCACTGTATCGGTGTTGACCCGTACTATTTAACGCATAAAGCCCAAGCGATTGGCTACAACCCTGAAATTATTTTAGCGGGTCGCCGTTTAAATGATGGTATGGGGGCTTATGTGGTCACTCAGTTGGTGAAAGCCATGCTGAAAAAACGCATTCAAGTAGAAGATGCCAAAGTTTTAATTTTAGGTTTAAGCTTTAAAGAAAACTGTCCGGATATCCGTAATACCCGCATCATTGATATTGTGAAAGAATTGAAAGAATATCATATTGATGCCGATATCTATGACCCTTGGGTGGATGGAGCTGAGGCTGAACATGAGTACGGTATTAGCCCTGTGCAAGCGCTGGAAAATGCCAAATATGATGCTGTAATTTTAGCAGTTGCCCATCACCAGTTTAAAGATATGGGCGTAGATGCGATCCGTGCTTTGGGTAAAGCTGATCATGTGCTGTATGACTTGAAATACGTCTTATCTCAAGCTGAATCTGATCTTCGTTTATAAGAGGGCATACCATCATGAATCAATATCAACAGGTATGTGAAAACCTTAAAACAGCGCCTAAAACATGGCTGGTAACAGGTGTTGCGGGCTTTATTGGCTCAAACCTTTTAGAAACCTTACTCAAGCTCAACCAAACCGTAGTGGGTTTAGATAACTTTGCCACAGGTCATCAGTACAATCTTGATGAAGTACAAAGCTTAGTGACGGCTGAACAATGGGCGAAATTCAGTTTCATTGAAGGTGATATCCGCAAATTAGAAGATTGCCAAAAAGCCTGTGTAGGTGTGGATTATGTGCTGCATGAAGCAGCTTTAGGTTCTGTACCGCGTTCGATTGCCGATCCAATTTTGACAAACAGTGCAAATATCACTGGTTTTTTGAACATGATGGTCGCTGCGCGTGATGCCAATGTATCAAGTTTTACTTATGCTGCCAGCAGTTCGACTTATGGTGATCACCCCGCATTGCCAAAAGTAGAAGAAAACATCGGTAAGCCATTATCTCCATATGCAGTGACGAAGTACGTCAATGAATTATACGCAGACGTATTTGCAAAAACGTATGGCTTTAAAACGATTGGCTTGCGTTACTTTAATGTCTTTGGTCAGCGCCAAGATCCGAAAGGGGCTTATGCGGCGGTGATTCCAAAATGGACTTCATCGATGATTGCTGGTGAAGACGTGTTTATTAATGGTGATGGTGAAACCAGCCGTGATTTCTGTTTTATTCAAAATGTTGTGCAAGCGAATATTTTAGCTGCGACAACGCAAAGCGATGAAGCAAAAAATCAAGTCTATAACGTGGCTGTGGGTGACCGTACTACGCTGAATGAGTTATATCGTGCTATTCAAGAGGCACTTGCTGAAAATGCGGTGAACTTTGAGCGTGATCCTGTGTACCGTGAATTCCGTGCAGGCGATGTACGTCATTCACAAGCCAGCATTGCCAAAATTGAGCAAGGTTTGGGTTATGCACCGCAGTTTAAAATTGCCGAAGGCATTCAATTGGCGATGCGTTGGTATGTCAACAATTTAAAATGATCTTGAACCGATGATTGCGAAACTCTTCGCAAAGTATCAGTCTATTGGACTGATTACCTTAAGTTTACTGGCAGGTGCGATAATGACATTTATCGCACTTCCTGTTTTAACACGCCTATATTCTGTTGTTGATTTTGGCGCGTATGGCATTGCTTTGGCGATTGTCAGTGTACTTTCAACAGTAGCCAATTTGCGTTTGGATCAAGCGCTGTTGGTCGCTGAGGAACAAGATAAAAAGAGTCTGATCTTTGAAGGGGTAGTATTTTCAACAGCAATCGCTGTGATGAGTGGCATTGTCATCAGCGTGATTTTAAATGTTGAAATGGCGTTTGCTGTGGCAACGGGTGTGCTTGCCAATACCTTGCTTCAGAGCGTTTATAATTATCAATTTGCTGCGCACAAAGAATATTTTTGTGCAGGCTTGAATATTTTTAGAAGTGCGATCGTCGTTGCGGTGCAATTGAGTTTGCCCCTGTTCATGCAGATCAGTCTGGTCAATAGCTACAATGTCAGTTCGATCCTGATGATCGTGGCGATGTTGCTCTACCTATTGAAGTATCAGCTCTTTCAAGTCAGTTGGCAGGCGTTTAAAAATTATCAAGATTTTATTTATGCCAATACCCCGCATGCCTTGCTGAATAGTTTTTCACATAACTTGCCATACTATGTGGTGTCGCATTTTGTGGGTGTGCAGGCGATGGGTTTCTATGCCATTGTCGAGCGGACTTTACGTGTGCCGATCAATCTGATTTCACAAACCTTACGTCAGTTTTTTATCCGTAAGTTTAAAACTACAGATTCAAATAAAAATGCCTTAAAGGCAAGTGTGCTTTTAAGCTTGTTGTCACTGCCTCTTTTTGCAATTTTCTTTATCTTACCTGAATCGCTATATCTCTGGATTTTCGGTTCTGAATGGGTTGGCATCTCAACTTATTTCCAAATTTTGGCTTTGGGCTATTGGGCGATTTTCTGTAATCCGCCAAGTTCGGCCTATTTAATTGCCAAGCGCAATAGCCAAGTATTATTTAAACTGCAAATCGTAGAGCTCATGATTAAGTTTGCTTTATTTGCAGGCTTATATGTTTTATGTGCCGATAAAATTTATATGCTCTTGGCGGTGCCTGTGGCGCTGATCATTTATAACTTTGCCATTTTATATGTGGTGTGGAGAAACAAAAGCTGATGTTTTTTAAACTGTTAAAACTGATGAATTGGTTCACTGCACAATGCCGTCAGCAATTTTATAACCTGGCTTTTGGTACGAAATTTCGTTATTTCGGTAAAGCCTGTACGGTCGAAATTAGTGGACAAGTGAAGATTGGTCAGAATGTTTATATTGGCGATCATGTCAGTTTAATTGTCGAGCAAGGTGCAAGCTTAGAAATCGCAGATAACAGTTTTATAGGTGAAAGTTGTTATATCAAATGCTTTGGTGGCAAGGTTTCGATTGGCAAAGACGTCAGCATTAACTCGAAGTCATTTATCAATGGTTGTGGCGGTGTGAGCATTGGCGATAACACCCGCATTGGCACGCAAAGCATCATCATTGCCAGTAATCATAAATTTGGTGAACCTGATGTGTTGGTGAAAGATGCGATTACCAAACAAGGCGTGAGTTTGGGTGAAAATATTTGGCTTGGTGCACGGGTGACGGTACTTGATGGTGTGAAAATTCCAAGTGATTCGGTGATTGGCGCGTGTAGCCTCGTCTCGAAACCTTTGGATGAATCAGGTGTCTATGTCGGTAGTCCTGTTAAAAAAATCAAATCGCTCTGATCTTTTTTTTCATCCTGTATCGTGACTGCGGTTTCCATATCGTAAAGTAGATTTTCAGCGTAAAATATTCAGCTTAATTTTCTCCCTTTTGATTTTCTGATCCTGACATAGGTCATGCGTATGGCATTTATAGTTTCTGCTTTTCGACAGCTGTTTGATCTTGCTTATTTTATGGCGAAGGGCAGTGTGGCTTATGCACGCAAAAAAGGTGTGAAAGTCGGTGAAAACTGCCGAATCTATATTAAAAGTTGGGGCTCAGAACCGTTCTTGGTTAGCATTGGCGACCATGTGACGGTCACTTCAGGGGTGAAATTTATTACCCATGATGGCAGTACCTGTCTAGTCAAAGATGAGCAAGGGAAGCGCTATCAACGCTTTGCCCCAATTCAAGTTGGTTCGCATGTGTTTATTGGGGTCAATACCATTGTAATGCCAGGCGTGAGCATTGGCTCAAATGTGGTGATTGGTGCAGGCTCAGTGGTGACAAAAGATATTCCTGATCATAGCGTGGCGATTGGTGTGCCTGCCAAAGTGGTATCCAGTTTTGCTGATTATCAAGCCAAAATTCAAAGCACCTGTGCCAGTGACAGTGAGCTTGCTGGCATCACGGATTATCGTGAGCGTGTTGAGCGTGCCATGGCGATTCAAGCCTCAAAAACACTGCATTAATATTCTCCCATTTTAAAATTTAGGTCTGCATATGTTGAATAAAGTCATGTTCTTTTTGCCGAGCTTGGGCGGTGGCGGTGCAGAACGTACAGTCATTCAACTCGCCAACAGCTTTGCGGAACAAGGTCTAAATATTCATTTGGGCGTGTGTAATGTCACAGGTGATAAAGCTAAGCTGTTGCCTGAAGTCAGCCCGAAAATTCAATTGGTGAATTTTAATTGCGGTCGGGTGATGAATAGCATCACGCCTTTAAAAATAAAAATGAAAGCTGAGCAATACGACTGCTTAGTCGCAACGCAAACCCACACCAATATTGTGGCAGGTATTGCGAAAAGACTAGCAGGTGTTAAAACGCGATTAATCTTCCGTGAAGTATCTACGCCGTCCAAAAACTTAAAATTGCAAGGTCTTGCCAAATTTTTGCTGAAAACTTTGGTGAATTGGACTTATCCCATAGCACAGCAAGTGGTCTGTGTCTCGAAAGGCGTAGAAACAGATTTTCGTGAATACTACAGCTATAAGAAAAATAACCTGAGCACCATTTATAACCCTGTATTGGACGATGCCTATTTTGAAAAGCTCAAAGCACCAGTCACACACAAATTTTTGAACAGTGACCATAAAGTGATTTTGGCAGTGGGGCGTCTCACTGAAGCAAAGAACTTTGGTTTTCTGATTCGCTCTTTTAAAGCCTTGCATGATCAGCATCCTGAAACCCGATTATTGATTTTAGGTGAGGGTGAACTGCGTGCAGAGTTCGAAGCTCTAGTGGCTGACTTGGGTCTAAAAGACGTGGTGGATTTGCCAGGCTTTGATGCTAATCCATACGCTTATTTTAAATATGCATCGCTTTTTGTTTTAAGCTCAAATTGGGAAGGCTTACCAGGGGTTTTGATTCAAGCCTTAGCCTCTAAAGTCAAAGTGGTCAGTACCAACTGCCCAAGTGGGCCGATGGAAATTCTAGAAAACTCTAAGTTTGGTTTATTGGTCGAATGCAATGATCAGGCAGGTCTGACCCAAGCCATGCAACAGGCGATTTTTGCAGATTATGTGCAATATCAGGAAGCTGATTTTGAACTGCATATTCAGCAGTTTCATAAGCAAACCGTACTCAAGCAGTATTTGCGAATAATGGAGTCGGCATCATGACTAAACCCTTAATGCTACATGTCATTACCAACTTTGCAGGCGTGGGCGGTGCAGAGATGATGCTGGCACGTTTGATCCAATGCACAGAGCAGCAGTATGAACATGTGATCATTGCATTGATGAAAACCTCTGAGGTTTATCAAAGTACTTTAGATAGCTGTCAGGCGCATTATGCGCTGGGTTGGAATGGTATAAATACGCTGGGCACCATTCAAAAACTGCGTGGTTTACTCAAACAACTGCAACCTAAAACCGTGCAATGTTGGATGTACCATGCCAATGTGTTGACCAGTCTCAGTGTCATTGGTTTAGCGAAAAAACCAAAAGTTGTGTGGGGCATTCATCATTCGCTTGCTTCTCCTAAAGAGGAATCCATCAGTACCAAAATTGCCTTGGGTTTAAGCAAAATACTGTCACAGCAAGCTAGTGCTATTATTTATTGTGCGCATTCGTCCATGCAACAGCATCAGGCGTTCGGCTTTAAAAATGGCAATAGCCAAGTGATTGCCAATGGTGTTTTTCTCGATAAGTTTCAGCCAAATTTACAGTTAAATGAACCAACCGTGATTGGTTTTGCAGGACGTTATCACACCGCCAAAGGGTATCCGTATTTGTTTGAAACCATGGGTTTACTGAAAGATAAAAACATCATCTTTAAAGTCGCAGGTAGTGGTGCAAGCTTAGATAACGTGGAAGTGAAAGCTTTATTTGAGCAGTATCAGTTAGATACTCAAAAAGTGCATTTGCTTGATCAAATCTCGGATATGCCTGCTTTTTATCAATCCATTGATGCATTCCTCATGACCTCAATTACCGAAGGTTTTCCGAATGTGTTGGTGGAAGCGATGGCATCGGGACTGCCATGTATCAGTACAGATGTTGGCGATGCCAAATATATTGTGCAGGATTTAGGAAGTATTGTTCCACTACGTAATGCGCAAGCTTTGGCGGATGCCATTTTGGCATATGTACAAAAGACAGAAGCACAAAAACAAAGTTTAAAACAGGCGACGCGTGAACGGGTAGAGCAGAATTTCAGTATTGAAACTGTCAGCCGTCAATATATGCAGGTGTGGAGCCAACAGGCATGAAGTTTTTAATGATCAGCAGTTTTTTGCCATCTGTACTCAATTTTCGTGGCAAGTTATTAGAAGCGATTTCTGCCCATGGCTATGAAATTCACATCATGGCGCCTGAGTTTGCATCATTTCCTGAAGAACAGCAGAAACTGCAAGCCCTTGGCTATCATCTGCATGAAATTCCCATGCAGCGCACAGGCACCAATCCGCTGGCGGATTTAAAACTGTTAAAACATCTCTATCAGAAGATCCGTCAAATTCAGCCTGACTATGTGCTGTCCTATACCATTAAACCGGTTATTTACGGTACGCTTGCGGCTTGGCTTGCGAAAGTACCGCATCGTTTTGCTTTAATTACAGGTCTGGGCTATGCCTTTCAAAATGTGGAATCTGGCAAGCGTAGTCTGTTTCAAAAGCTGGTGCATGGCTTATATGCCCAAGCGCTCAAACGTAGCGATAAAGTCTTTTTTCAAAACCCAGACGATTTAAAGCTATTCCAAGACATGCATTTGCTTGATGCCAATAAACCAACGGTGGTGGTGAATGGTTCAGGGGTGAATGTGCAAGACTTTGATGTCATGCCTTTACCCAAAAATGAACAAGGGCAGGTCAAAGCCTCATTCTTACTCATTGCACGCCTTTTGGGTGATAAAGGCGTACGTGAATATGCTGAATCGGCACGTATCATCAAAGAAAAGCATCCTGAAGCGGAATTTCAATTGGTCGGTTGGATTGATGATAATCCATCAGCTATTTCTAGAGCCGAACTCGATACTTGGATTGCAGATGGTCGCCTCAAATATTGGGGCAAACTCAGTGACGTTCGTCCTGCAATTGCTGAAAGCTCGGTCTACGTGTTGCCCTCCTACCGTGAAGGCACGCCACGTACGGTATTAGAGGCGATGGCTATGGGACGAGCGATTATTACCACTGATGCACCAGGTTGTCGCGAAACGGTATCGCACGGTGTGAATGGTTATTTGGTTGGAGTCAAGTCTGTAGATGATTTGGTGCAAAGCATGCAATACTTTATTGAAGATCCAAAACTGATTGAGTATATGGGACAGCGTTCGCGAGAAATTGCGCTGAATAAATATGATGTGCATCAAGTGAATAAGCACATGATGGCTGAAATGGATATTCATTAAAGGCGATTTACCCAATTTTAGAGACGATCTAGATGACCTTAAAATATATAAAAAGTGATTTATACCGTTATACCGGTCATGTCAGTTTAAAAACATTTTTGAAAACTTATTTTTTCAATCGCGGTTTTAATTTTTCATTTTGGCTGCGTTTAGCCAGCGCTCAAAGCACGTGGGCAAAACTGGCCTATCCTATCTATTATTATAAAAAAAAGCACTACGGCATTGATATTCATATAACAACAAAAATTGGTTATGGCTTGTTTATTGGGCATGGCGGGCCGCTAGTTGTTAACCCTACGACTGTGATTGGCAATAATGTGAATTTATCGCAATTTACTACCATTGGTGCAAATGGCGGCCGTCAAGCCGCAGAAATTGGCGATAATGTTTATATAGGGCCAAATGTCTGCATTATTGAGCATGTCAAAATTGGCAATAATGCCACTATAGGTGCGGGCAGCGTGGTGACAAAAGATATTCCTGAAAATGCAACTGCGGTAGGAAACTACGCAAAGGTGATCAGCATGAATAATCCGGGTCATGCAGTTAATCGTCGTTGGACAGATCTCTAAACGGCTATATGGTTTAGCAGCTTTTAGAATGGGGAATACTTGAATCCCTGTGATGTTGAAATATTTTACAAATCTGATGGCTTTGGACAGGGTATAATCATTGCTAGAAATGAATATTGACTCCGCCATTTTTATCTAACCTCAAGAGTGAACCATGTTAAAGCGCTTATTGGATATTGTGATTGCATCATCTGCGCTAGTGCTGCTGTCTCCTGTATATGCTTTTGTGGCGCATAAGGTGAAAAAGAATTTAGGTTCACCGGTGCTGTTTCGTCAGGTGCGTCCGGGTTTACATGGCAAGCCATTTGAAATGATCAAGTTCCGCACCATGAAAGATGCACTTGATGATAATGGCAATCCATTACCGGACAGTGAACGTCTTACCCCATTTGGTAAAATGCTTCGTGCAACCAGTTTGGATGAAATGCCAGAACTATGGAACGTGATTAAAGGCGATATGAGTATTGTCGGACCACGACCACTGCTGATGGAATATTTACCCCTCTATAATGAGCAACAAGCCAAACGTCATAACGTGCGTCCGGGCATCACAGGGTATGCGCAAGTGAATGGTCGTAATGCTATTTCATGGGAAAAGAAATTTGAGCTAGACACATGGTATGTCGAAAACCGTTCATTATGGCTCGATTTTAAAATCATGCTGAAAACGGTGCAGAAAGTATTGTCTAAAGATGATATTAGTGCCGAAGGTGAAGCGACCATGAGTAAATTTACGGGTACTTCGGAGCCTAAAGATGACTAAGCTCTATGCAATTTATGGCGCTTCAGGCTGCGGGCGCAGTTTAATGCCTGTTGCACGCCAGCAATTAGCACGTGAAAGTGATGCTTCAGAAATCATATTTATTGATGATGCCTTGGAATCGGTTGCAGAAGTAAACGGTCATCGCGCCATGAATTACCTCACATTTTTAAATGAAACGGCTTCAGAAAAATACGTGCAAATCGCGATTGCCAATAGTCATGTACGAGAAAAGATCGCTCAGAGTTTAGAGATGGATGGCATTCACCTTTGGTCGATCATCGCGGACAATGTAGTTCTAATGGATCAGCTTGAGCTCGCTAAAGGCTCTGCTTTAAGTCCATTTGTCACCATTGGCTCAAATGTCAGAATCGGTAAGTGTTTTCATACCAATTTATACAGTTATGTCGAGCATGATTGCGTGATTGGGGATTTCGTTACTTTCGCGCCAGGCGTAAAATGCAACGGCAATATTCATATACACGCGCATGCCTATATTGGCGCGGGTGCGATGATTAAGCAGGGCACACCTGATCAGCCTTTAGTGATTGGTGCAGGTGCTATTGTTGGTATGGGTGCTGTCGTGACTAAAAGTGTGCCTGCGGGCGCAACAGTGGTGGGCAATCCTGCCCGTCTTGTGACGAAAAAATAGATTTTTAAACTCGATTTTGAGACTAGGAAAACTCCATGTTAAACAGTGCATTTGAACCTTGGCCAAGCTTTACTCAAGCAGAAGCCGATGCGGTATCAAAAGTCCTTTTATCCAATAAGGTGAATTATTGGACAGGTCAAGAATGCCGTGAATTTGAAAAGGAATTTGCACAGTTTGCAGGAACCAAGCATGCAGTTGCCGTTGCCAATGGTACAGTCGCATTGGATGTAGCATTAAAAGCCTTAGGTATTGGTGCAGGCGATGATGTGATTGTTACCTCACGTACGTTTTTAGCTTCGGCAAGCTCGATTGTGACTGCAGGTGCCAATCCTATTTTTGCTGATGTAGAGCTAGATTCACAGAATATTTCTTGCCGTACCATTGAAGCAGTGATTACGCCGAATACCAAAGCGATTATCTGTGTGCATTTGGCAGGCTGGATGTGTGATATGGATCCGATCATGCAATTGGCTGAGGAAAAAGGCATCTATGTGATTGAGGATTGTGCCCAAGCACATGGTGCAATGTACAAAGGCAAATCAGCAGGTTCAATCGGGCATATTGGTGCATGGTCATTCTGCCAAGACAAAATTATGACTACAGGTGGTGAAGGCGGCATGGTCACTACCAATGACGAAAGTTTGTGGAAAAAAATGTGGTCGTATAAAGATCACGGCAAAAACTTTGATAGCGTGTATAACAAGCAACATCCGCCGGGATTCCGCTGGCTGCATGACTCATTTGGCACCAACTGGCGCATGATGGAAATGCAGGCGGTGATTGGCCGTTTACAGCTCAAACAAATGCCCGAATGGACTGCAAAACGTAATGCCAATATGGCACGTATCCAAGCGGCGTTTGAAAATAGTCCGTATTTTACTGTAGCAAAACCATCTGTTGAATATGTGCATGCAGCCTATAAATGCTATGTGCAAGTGAATACTTCAGCCTTGCCTGAAGATTGGTCGCGTGATCGCATCATGGCAGAAATCAGTGAGCAAGCGGTGCCATGTTTTAGCGGTTCATGTTCAGAAGTGTATTTAGAAAAAGCATTTGATCGTACACCATGGTGTCCAGAAACACGATTAGCCAATGCGAAAGCTTTAGGTGAAAGTAGCTTAATGTTTTTGGTGCATCCAACTTTGTCTGAACAAAGCCTACAAAAAACCTTAGATGCAATTCAAAGCGTTATTGTAAAGATTGAATCATTCAAAGCCTAATCAGCATTAGCTTTATATTATTTGGAAATATTTCTTAAGTGAAAAAACTCATCCGATCGCTTGCCTCCTTACCACGTTATCAAAAACAAATATTTTTGGTGATGGTGGACATCTGTGCCTTGCCGATCATGATGTGGTTGGCTTATGCGATTCGTTTGGCTCGTCCCAATGTACAGATCATGCAAGGGCTTGAGGCATGGTATATCTATGTTGGGGTGTTTGGCATTGGTGTGTTTATTCTGTTAGGGGTGTATAGCGCCATTGTGCGTTCCTTTAACGAAGATTATTTACTCCGTATTTCCATTGGAACATTTATTCAGATTGTGGCGTTATACACGATCAAAAAGCTGAATATTGCCTTTATCCCCATGAGTATTCCCCTCATGTACGGCTTTATGCTGTTTTCCTATATGTGGTGGAGTCGCGCAGTGATTCGTTATGCGACGCTTAAAACCTTTGCTAAAAAACAAACCCGTAAACGCGTGGCGATTTATGGCGCAGGACTTGCAGGACAACAAATTGCGGCAGCCTTAAACCGTTCTGATGATTATCTACCAGTCTGTTTTATTGATGATAAAACATCACTCAAAGGTCAGTCTTTAAGTGGTTTAAAGATTTACTCACCGAAAAAAGCACAGAAAAAACTCGGTAAATTTGGCATTGAAGAAGTTTTACTTGCTATGCCATCGGTGGGACGTGCCCGTAAAAAGGAAATCATTGAATCCTTTGAAGCCACTGATGTCAAAATCATGGAATTACCAGGTGTGACACAATTGGTCGATGGTAAAGTCAAAGTCTCTGATATTCGTGAAGTGGATATTATTGATTTACTTGGTCGTGATCCTGTACCTCCCAAACCTGAGCTTTTAGAGAAAAATATTAAAAACAAAGTCGTGATGGTGACTGGGGCAGGGGGCTCGATTGGCTCTGAACTGTGTCGTCAGATTGTCAAACATCAGCCGAAAATGTTGGTGCTATTTGAAATGTCTGAATTTGCCTTGTATTCGATCGATCGAGAATTACAAATCTCAGGTGTACAGGTGATTTCTGTTTTAGGTTCTGTGACGAATCAAGCCAAATTGGAACGGATTTTACAACAATACAGCGTGCAAACGGTCTATCACGCGGCGGCCTATAAGCATGTGCCTTTGGTAGAAGCCAATCCATTTGAGGGGATTTATAATACGTCTATTGGTACGCAGCGCAGTGTGGATGCTGCTGTTGCACAAGCAGTTGAAACTTTTGTCTTGATTTCGACTGATAAAGCGGTGCGTCCCACAAATGTGATGGGTGCATCTAAGCGTATGGCAGAGCTATATTGTCAGGGACTCGCTTCTACGAACCCTACAACCCAAATCAGTATTGTGCGTTTTGGCAATGTTTTAGGATCATCAGGTTCAGTGGTTCCACTGTTTAAGAAGCAAATTGCGCAAGGTGGTCCTGTTACAGTCACGCATCCTGAAGTAACGCGTTATTTTATGACCATTCCTGAAGCTGCACAGCTCGTGATTCAAGCGGGTGCAATGGGTACAGGTGGTGATGTGTTCTTGTTGGATATGGGGGAGTCGGTAAAAATTGTCGATTTAGCTAAACAAATGATTCGTTTAAGTGGTTTTAGATGTATTGATGAAAATGGGGTGGGGGATATTGAGATTCAGTTTACAGGGTTGCGTCCCGGTGAAAAGTTATATGAAGAATTGCTGATTGATCAAGAAGGTATCGAGAAAACCAAGCATGAAAGAATTCTAAAATCATTTGAGTCATTTATAGAATGGATTGAAATAGAAAAAATTTTCATAGATATGAAAAGTGCTTCACATTCAAATAATATAGATTTGATTTTAATGATTTTAAGATTATATGTAGATGGCTATGAAAGATAAAATAGCATACTTATTTTAGTTTGGTATAGTATCTTTAAATTAATGGAATAAATTTAATTTCTATTGAAATGAGATATAAAATATTTATTTTGGTAATGAAATTATTCGGATGGGATGGGCTTGAAAGTTAACTTAATTAAAAATGGTATTGCAAGTATTTTTATTAAACTATCTGGTACTGGTTGTAGTTTAATAACAGCAATTATTTTAGCTAGAAATTTAGGTCCAGAGCAATACGGGTATTACTCTTACATTCTGGCCATAGTATCAATATTAGCAATTCCAGCAATGTTTGGATTACCAAATCTTTTAGTGCGTGAGACAGCAAAGAGTGAAGCTAATAAAGATTGGGGATTAATCAGTGGACTATGGTCTTGGGCTAATAGTTTAACATTTAAGTTGTTAATATTTATTTTGATTATATTTATGGGCTATGTGTTTTTTAATAAGAATAATATATCAATGTCTGATTATACAACTCTTTTATGGGGGGCTTTACTTATTCCCTTATCTGCTTTTGCTGCATTAAGATCAGCTTCTTTGAGAGGGTTAAGAAAAGTTACTCAAGGTCAGCTTCCAGAGCAGGTAGTTAAGCCATTAATTTTTTTGTTATTTTTAGTAATTCCTATATTTTTAATTAATACAGAAGTAAATGCTTCATTTGTAATGATGTTAAATGCATTATCAACAGGGTTAGCATTTATTTTTGGGGCTTGGTTATTGGTGAAAGCAAAACCTCCTCAATTAAGTGGTGTTCAAAAAAAATATGAGATCCGTTCCTGGTTTAATAGTGTAATGCCATTAGCAATGATTTCTGGTTTAGATATTTTAGTTGTAGAGACAGCGACTATTATGTTAGGTTCATTTCGTTCTGTGGCAGAGGTTGGAATTTATAAAATTGCAGTTCAAGGCGCTATGCTAGTCATTGTTGGGGTTACAGCTATGAATACGATTATTGCCCCACATATATCAAAATATTCTGCTGAATCAAATATTGAATCTACTTTTCATATTGCTAGAAAAAGTGCAAGATTCTCCTCAATAATTGCATTAATAGGATTTTGTTTCTTTCTTTTTTTTGGTAAAAAACTTATTGTGCTAATTTTTGGACAAGCTTATGAAGCTGCATATCTACCTTTATTATGGCTTTCCGCCGGCCAATTAGTTCATGCAATAATTGGGCCTGGAGGGATTATCCTGACAATGAGTGGTTATGAAAAAGCAACTTTATATACTTTACTACTCGCAGCAATTTGCAATATTTGCTTAAATGCACTTCTTATTCCACATTATGGAATTAACGGAGCTGCCATAGCTACATTTTTGTCCATATTTTTAAGAAAAATAGTAGTTTGGTATATGGTTTACACTAGGTTTAAAATGAGTTCTGCAATTTTTTAATTTAATAAAAGGGTTCCTAATGCTGGTTGGTATTTTTAGTTATAATAAATATTCCTTATATATGAATTTTGGCGCTGCTCTTCATTCTTTTGCTTTTCAAAAAGCTTTGGAAAAAGAAGGGATAGAAAGCCATATTGTAGATTATCGATCAAAACATGTTGAAAATTTTGATTTTAATCACTTGGCTGTTACAAATTTCAAAACGCATAAATCGATAAAAAGCTTTTTATTTGGTTTAATCAATGGCCCATCACTGAAAAAAAAATACAAGAAATTCCAGAAATTTTATAATGATAATTGTATTATGTTTTCTGATAATGGTCTTCCATTTAAATACTCTTCTTTTATCAATAATGAGTATAAACATTTTCCTTTTACAAGTGTGGTTTGTGAAAGTGATGTAACATGGAGTCCTTTAACAAATAAAGGTTTTGATCGAGTTTTATTTTTTGATTTTGATTGTTTTTCTAATATAAATAAAGTAGCTTATTCACCTAGTATTAGTAATACCATTCTCAATAATGATCAAGAGCAAGAATTTAAAGTATTACTTGAAAATTATGATCATTTATCTTCACGTGAAGATGAAACAGCAAAATATGTTGAAAAGTTAACAGGCCGAACCTGTCATTGGGTGCTGGACCCTGTATTATTACTGAGTAAAGAAGAATACTGTCAATATATTGAAGAAATGCCCTATAAAAATTTTGTAGTTGTTTATAATTGTATGAAAAATGATAAAAACCTACTGCTGCAGGCACAAAAATATGCAGATGAAAAAGGTTTAAAATTAATAGAAATTAGTGATTTTAGTCAAAATAAAATTAAATATAATCATGAAGTTTTAACTGATTTAGGTATTGGGGAATTTTTATATATGTTTAAAAATGCTGAATGTATATTTACTAACGGATTTCATGGTGCATGTTTCTCTATTGTTTTTAATCGAGATTTTTATTTATTTGCAAGAGATGGATTTGATATAAAAATAAAAAGCCTGCTAAAGATGTTTGATTTAAATAATCGTTTTGTTGATTTTAATTCTGGTCCAAAAAATCAAGAATCTATTAATTATGATAAAGTTAATAAAATTTTAGATATTGAAATTTCACATTCTATGAAATATATCAGAGAAGCTCTTGTATGAATGTAGCACTAATTTTTGCTGGCGGTGTTGGTAGTCGTATGAATAGTTTAGCTAAACCTAAGCAGTTCTTAGAGTTGCATGGAAAGCCAATTATTATTTATACATTAGAGATTTTTCAATCTCATGCAGAAATTGATTCAATCGTAGTAGTTTGTGTAGCGGATTGGACTGATTATATGAAAAAACTGCTTGTTCGTTATGAGATTACCAAGGTTGTAGAGGTAGTCGAGGGAGGATCTACAGGTCAATGCTCGATTTATAATGGTTTACGATCAATTGAGAAAAAGTTCTCTCCTGATACAACAGTAATTATTCATGATGGGGTAAGACCGTTAATTGATCATTCAATAATTTCAAAGAATATTGCTCAAGTTAAATTAACAGGAAATGCAATTACTACCGCACCAACAGTCGAAACTTTTGTTGTAGTCGATGATGCGATGAGAGTTACAGAAGTTCCTAGTCGTAGTCACTCGCGCCTTGCTAAAGCACCCCAAAGTTTTTTATTAAAGGACATATTAAAGGTGCATCGCCAAGCTCTAGATAAAGGAATAACTGATTCAGTTGATTCCTGCAGTCTTATGCAACAATTTGGATATGGTTTAACTTTGGTAGAAGGGGCGAATCAAAATATAAAAATTACCACCCCTACAGATTATTATATTTTCCGTGCTATTGTGGAAGCTCGTGAAAATAGTCAAATTTTCGGAGGATAAAGATGATAAATTATGGTCATTCCCAAGTAAAAAGGGATTTAGATGAGATTATTAATTTAGATCTACCCTTTGAGCAATTAAAAAATAAAACTATTCTAATCACTGGTGCTACAGGTATGTTGGCATCATATTTTGGATTCTTATTGCTTCATTTAAATGAACATCTCAAACTAAATATACAGCCTATTTTTTTGGCGAGAAATTATGAGAAGTTAAAGGCTGTATATGGCGAAGCATTATCCACTGCTTACTACTTAGTCCAAGACGTTTGCGAACCAATTCATTTTGATGGAGAGATTCATTATATTTTTCATGCCGCAGGCGGTGCGAGTCCTTATCATATCATTAATGATCCTGTTGGAGTGATTAATGCAAATGTTTTAGGTACAAAAAATATATTGGAATGTGCAAGAACTTCGAATACCGAAAAAGTTATTTTTACATCTACTCGTGAAATTTATGGATGTGTAGAAGGAGTAAATATAATAAATGAAAGTAGTATGGGAGTATTGGATCCATTAAATCCACGCGATTGTTATCCAGAAAGTAAGCGTTTAGCAGAATCCATGTTGCAAGCATATTATCAGCAATATAAGATTTCTTTTAATACCTTACGTATAGCTCATAGTTATGGGCCGGGTATGCAGATTCAAAATGATGGTCGTGTAATGGCTGACTTGATTAATGACGCGGTTAACAATAGAGATATTATATTAAAAAGTGACGGTACAGCGGAACGTGCATTTTGTTATATTACTGATGTTTTAACAGCAATCATTTATATAATGATTAAAGGGGCGCCATGTAAGGCATATAATATTGCCAATGAATTACAACCAATTAGCATATTGAATTTGGCTAAAATGTTGCAAAAATTAGTTAATTTTGGTAATGGGGTATCTATACAGTTAAATGAGTATAGTAAAGTGGGGTATACGAGCTATGAGCGTAAAATGTTAGATACAAACTTATTACAACAATTAGGATGGATGCCTAATATTCCTTTAGAGCAAGGTCTAATACGTACTTTAAATACTTTAGGAGTATTTAATGAATAATCATCCAAACGATTTACTAATGGAAGATTTTTCGAGATATAATGGTGAAGGAACAATGTTGCGTAAAGCACAAAAGCGTTTACTTGAAATGCTTATAGATTTTGACCATATATGTCGAAAATATAATATTCAATATTTTTTAAGTGGAGGAACCTGTCTTGGCGCGGTAAGACATGGGGGATTTATTCCATGGGATGACGATGTTGATATTGATATATGGTATGAAGATTACCAGAAACTAGTAGATGTATTGAACAAAGAAGCGTCGGTAAAATACTTTGTACAAACCTACAGTAGTAATAAAGCATTTGGGCGCACATACATACGCTTAGTGGATCGGTCCTCTAAAGTAATGTATAAAGATAATAGTACTCGTGACAATTTTCTATATCATGGTTTATGGTTGGATGTATTACCACTCAAGAAGTGTTATTCATATCGATTAAAGAAAAATATAGATCGATTCTATGTTGCATCAATGATGCACAAAGCTGCATATGTTAAGCGAAGTCATATTAAAAGATTTGTGGCATTCATGATTTATCCTATAATTAAGTTTTTGGTTTTAATATTTCAAAATTTATTTTCTAGATTTGCTCCTGAAAATAAAATAAGTCACATCTTTGGTACAGGTATTACTCCAAAATTAAATAAAAGTCATTGTTTTCCTGTTAAAGAAATATTCTTCGAAGGACATGCCTTTTTAGGTCCTGCTAATCCTCATAAGTATTTAGAGAATCTATATGGAAAGGATTATATGGTATTGCCATCAGAGCAGAATCGTAAGCAACATGCATTATCTATTGAGATAGGCTAAATAATATTTGCGTTTTAAATATTTTTTAATAATAACCTTATAAAGTAAAATTTATTTGGTTTTTTTATATTAATATAATGATCAAATATTGTTCTATGGGTTAATTTAAATTTAAATTAATGAAATTGTTCTAAATTTATATTATAATAAAAAATAATTTCACTATATTTATATGAGTTTAATGTGAGTATTCAAGGGAAAAAAGTAGTAATTACATATGGCACTTTTGATCTTTTTCATATTGGTCATTTAAATTTATTGCAAAGAATGAAGGCCTTAGGAGATTATTTAATAGTGGGTGTCTCCACAGATGAATTTAACTCTTTGAAAAAAAAGAAAACAATTATAAAATTTGAAGATAGATTGCAAATTGTTCAAGGTCTTAAATGTGTTGACTTGGCGATACCTGAGTCGGCCTGGGATCAAAAAGTAAAGGATATAAAAAAATATGGAGTCTCAATTTTCGGTATGGGACATGATTGGGCCGGGCATTTCGATGAATTGAAAGAACATTGTGAAGTAGTTTATTTACCTAGAACCGAAGGGATTTCTAGTACACAGTTAAAACAGTCTTTAAATGTGTTAGATAAATCTCATATTGAAAGATTGAAAGATGCTTTGGATACGATTTCAAGTATTGTGGAAAAATTAGATTAATTTTATGGGTTTTATGATGAAATATATTAAGCCTTTTGCATCAGTATTTTTATTATCATTTTATTTTTTAATGTGCTTAATTACATTTAAAAAAAAAGAATATGTTTTCTAAGTTTTCCTGATGCTAGTGATAATAGTTGGTATCTATATAATTATTGCATAGAAAATAATATAGATTATGAATTAGTCTGGTTAGTAGATGAGGAGAATGTAGAAATAAAAAATAAAATTTTATCTATAAAAAAATCTGTTGAAGTTAAAATTGTTAAAAGGTGGAGCTTAAAAGGTTTTATATATTTTTGTTCATCAAAATTTGTATTTCATACTCATGGTACTTATTTCTTTATCCGTAAAGTATTTAGAGCACCGATAATTGTGAATCTATGGCATGGGATGCCAATTAAGGCTATTGGGTTTTTAGATAGTAAAGATAATCTAGTAGACTGCTCAGATTTTTCTATTTCAACTTCTATATTTTATCAAGACATTATTGCAGAATCTTTTGGATTAAAAAAGCAAAATGTTTTGATTTCTAATTTACCTCGAAATGATGTTTTATATAATGGAATTAGCTCTAAAGAAAAAGAGAGTATTTATAAGAAATTAGGATTGAATCAGGGAGTTAAAATTATTATTTGGTTGCCAACTTATCGTGTATCTAACACAGGAGATATAAGACGCGATAGTGCATCAAATTCTTTTCTAAATGATCTAGATAATTTATTTCTAGAAAAATTAAATAAAATTTGTTATTTAAAGAAATTCTATGTATTGATAAAATTACATCCTATGGATGCTTTAAATATATTAGATTATCAAGATAAATATTCATATATAAAATTTTATGATTCAGCTACCTGGAGTAGTTTGGGGATAGAATTATATGACTTATTGAGTATGTCTAATGGTCTAATTTCTGATTTTTCATCAGTGATTATTGATTGTATTCCGACATCAATACCCGTTGGTATGATTGAGGGTTCTGAAAATAATTATTCTAGAAAAATAGTTACTCCTTTAAAATTAGTAAAAGAAAATATATTCACTATTAGTTCTGCAGAAGATATTGGAGAATTAGTTTTTTTTAGAAAAAGAAACTTATCTAAATCTATATTTGTAGATGAAAAAAGTTGTGGAGCGTCCAGTAATTTTATTATTGATAGATTGCTCGGTAAATAGGAATAATATATTTATGAAAATTAAAGTTTATAATTTATTTTTTTTGTTAGGTTCTCTATTTACATTTATTTCATTAATTTATTTAATGGAATTGAAAATAGATATTGTAGGTTTTAGTTTTATTTTTAATATTCTAGTTTCAATATTTTTGTTGTTTTTTTCACTAAAGAGTGGTGTTAGGGTAATACTTTTTTATTCTATATTTAATTTAATGTTTATGTCATTTATTCCTTATTTAAACTATACGGAAAATGTATTAATATGGGTTAATAATGATTTTAATAATTTTGATTACATTTATACAAATATTATTATTTTTGTATTTAACATAATTGTTTTTGTTTCATACTTTTATTCATCTAAATCTTTTTATTTTATTGGAGGCTCGGGGGGGGGGCAGAGTAATTCTTTTAATAATGGTAAAACTCATAGTCAAATAAAGGCTCTATGGGTTATTTTAGTCAGTATTTTGTGTTTTTTGATTTTATTTTATGCTAAAAATTTCGATTTTTATAGAATGCTTGTGAGAGGGATAGAAGGGGATGTGTATGAAAGTAGTCATAAAAATCCATTGCTCTCTATCATTATAATGATTTGTAGATTAATTCCAGCATTTTTACTTATGAGATTAATAGTAGAGAAGAGATATTACTTATCATATTTTGTCTTTTTTATACTTTTAATTTGTAATTTTCCTAGTGCGATTCCGCGTTTTTTAGTTGGTTTCATATATCTTCCTTTACTATTACTTATATTTCCTAATTTTAGAAAACCTGTAAATATTGCATTAACTCTAATACTTTCTATAGTTTTTGTTTTTCCTTTTTTAAATCAATTTAGATACTTTTCTAAAGATCAAAAAATTTCTTTTGTTCCTGAGTTAAGTTTTTTCAATCAAGCTCATTTTGATGCCTATCAAAATTTAGCAGATGTTTTACGAAGTGATTTTGTAACTTATGGTTATCAATTGCTTGGGCCAATGTTTTTTTATATACCTAGATCGCTATGGGAGTCAAAGCCCTATGGTAGTGGTTATCAATTAGCTATGAATAATAACTATACTTTTTCAAATATATCTATGCCTTTTATTGGTGAAGCATATATTAATTTTAGTTATTTTGGCATTGTGTTTTTTGCATTAATTCTTGGTTTTTTAATGAAAAATATTGATATGAAATATTTACTAGGTAATATTATAAATTATAATTATTGTAAAGGCTTGTTTTTGTGTTCTGCTGTGTTTTTTTTATTAAGAGGTGACTTAATGTCTTCTTTTTATTTTTTGATTTGTGGAATAATTTCTTTTAAGATAGTTGAAAAAATTTAGATTAAAGGTTATGTGAATGAAAAAATTTTTAATTGATTCATGCTATATTAATGATGGCGGAGGATTTGTTCTTTTAAAGTATTTAATCTCATATCTTGAAAAAAATAAATTGAATGTTTTTTATTTATTAGATAGTCGATGTGAGAAAGATTTTTTAAATTTAAAAAATTGCTCTTTTATTAATGCCTCTATGATAGAGAGGTATAAGTTTTATTCTAAAATTGATAACGATTTTGATTCGATTTTATGTTTTGGAAATGTCCCGCCACCTGTCCGTGTAAATGCTAAAACAGTTATTTATTTTCATCAACCTCTTTTTCTCAGTATTCCAGAAAATTTTTCATTAAAAAATAAAATCATTTATAAATTGAAACAAATGGTTTTATCAACTTTAAGGAAAAATGCAGATATATGGTTAGTTCAAAGTGAATATATAAAACAAAAGTTTTCTCATAAATACTTGGGAAATAGTAGTGAGAAAGTTCTTAAACTACCATTTTATCCCCAAATCAACTTTTCAGGATTTCAAATCCAAAGAGAGAAGGGGGGATTATTATATGTTAGTAATAGTTCTCCACATAAAAACCATGTTAAATTAATAGAAGCATTTTGTTTAGCATATGATGAGATTAGAGCGGGTCATCTAACTCTTACTGTTCCTCAAAATGATGAGATACTGTGTAGTTTGATTAAAGAGAAAAAACTTTTAGGTTATCCGATTTTTAATGTTGGTTTTCAGCCAAGAGAAAAATTAACGGAGTTATACTTAAGACATGAGTATTTAATTTTTCCTTCTCTAGCTGAAAGCTTTGGTTTGGGATTAGCAGAGGCTATTGATGGGGGGTGTAAAGTTATTGCTTCTGATTTGCCATACACTTATGAAGTTTGTAAACCTTCTTTAATATTCGATCCTAATAGTCTTGATTCTATCAAACTGTCTATAATAAAGGCCTTGGAAGAAGAGCTACCTTCTCCTTTAAAGTTAATCGACAATGATATATCTAAACTTATCAATATCTTAATGGAATAATTGTGAATTTTTCAAATAAAACACTTCTTATTACTGGTGGTACAGGTTCATTTGGTAATGCGGTTTTAAAACGTTTTTTACAAACCGATATTAAAGAAATTCGTATCTTTAGTCGTGATGAGAAAAAGCAAGATGATATGCGTAAAAAATACAATTCATCTAAGTTGAAGTTCTATATTGGTGATGTACGTGATTATAACAGCGTATTAAATGCAACACGTGGCGTGGACTATATCTACCATGCTGCCGCACTAAAACAAGTTCCATCATGTGAATTCCACCCGATGGAAGCTGTTAAAACCAACGTTCTAGGTACAGAGAATGTTTTAGAAGCTGCAATTCAAAACCGTGTCAAACGTATTGTCTGTCTAAGCACAGACAAAGCAGTTTACCCAATTAATGCAATGGGTATCTCTAAAGCGATGATGGAAAAAGTCATTGTGGCGAAATCGCGTAATTTAGAAGAAACAGAAACTACTATTTGCTGTACACGTTATGGCAATGTCATGGCATCACGTGGCTCAGTAATTCCATTGTTTGTAGATCAAATTCGTGCAGCCAAACAAATTACCATTACAGACCCAAACATGACACGTTTCATGATGACTTTAGATGATGCAGTTGACCTAGTTTTGTATGCTTTTGAACATGGTGAAAATGGCGATATCTTTGTACAAAAAGCACCAGCCGCAACCATTCAAGTATTGGCTCAGGCCTTAACAGAGCTACTTTCCGTGCCTGAACATCCGATTTCAATTATGGGGACACGTCATGGGGAAAAAGCATTTGAAGCACTGCTAAGTCGTGAAGAAATGGCAGTTGCGTATGATCAAGGAAATTACTTCCGTGTTCCAGCAGATCAGCGTGATTTAAACTATGCGAAATATGTAGAAGATGGTGATCATAAAATTAAGCAATTTGAAGACTATAACTCGAATAATACCGAACGTTTAGACGTGGAAGGCATGAAAAAGCTATTGCTTAAACTTGATTTCATTCGTGCGCTCATTGACGGTCAATATATTGATCCCGAGGCATAACATGAAAATACTCGTCACAGGCTCAAATGGCTTTATTGCAAAAAATTTGATCCAATTTTTATATGAAAAAGATGACATCGAAATTTTAAAGATTAACCGTCAATCTAGCGATGCTGAATTAATAACTGCTGTGACCGAAGCCGATTGGATTATCCATTTGGCTGGGGTCAATCGACCGGTCAATGAACAAGAATTCATTGATGGAAATGTGAGTTTAACGCAAAGAATTACGCAATGTTTGGTGGATGCTCAAAAACTAACACCAATTATTTTGTCTTCTTCCATTCAGGCTGAGCATGAAAATGCCTATGGAAAAAGCAAACTCGGTGGTGAACAAGTACTGTTGGATTTACAGCAGTCAAATGGTAATGCTGTCCATATATGTCGTTTAGCCAATGTCTTTGGTAAATGGTCACGTCCGAACTATAACTCTGCTGTAGCGACCTTCTGCTATAACACTGCCAATGATCTACCTATTCAAATCAATGATGAAAATGCAGTAATACGATTGGTGTATGTCGATGATGTGGTCGAGACTTTCTGGAATATCATCCAAGGGAATATCACCGTCACTCCAACATTTGAAATAACGCCTGAATATCAAATCACAGTCGGTGATCTTGCAAAAATTTTGCAGGGTTTTAAACAGTCACGTGATTCACTCATCAGTGATCGTGTTGGGGCAGGGTTGGCTCGTGCATTGTATTCAACCTATTTAAGCTTTTTACAGCCCCATCAGTTTGATTACAGCGTACCAAAATATGGTGATCAGCGTGGTGTATTTGTGGAAATGCTGAAAACACCCGATGCAGGACAATTCTCCTACTTTACTGCACATCCAGGCATTACCCGTGGTGGACACTATCATCACAGTAAAACTGAAAAATTCTTGGTGATTAAAGGCAAGGCACTGTTCAAATTTAAACATGTGATCACAGGCGAATTCTATCAATTAGAAACCACAGGTGAAGAACCTCGAATTGTAGAAACTGTACCCGGTTGGACACATGACATCACCAATATCGGTGATGATGAAATGGTGGTGATGCTGTGGGCTAATGAAATTTTTGACCGTGAAAAACCAGATACCTTTGCCATGCCTTTAACAGATTAAGAGTTGAAACTGTGAAAAAATTAAAACTAATGACCGTGGTTGGCACGCGTCCTGAGATTATTCGTTTGTCCCGTGTGATGTCTGCATGTGATCAATATTTTGATCATGTTCTGGTACACACTGGACAGAATTATGATTATGAACTGAATGAAATTTTCTTTACTGATTTAGGTATTCGTAAGCCTGACTTCTTTTTGAATGCAGCGGGTGCGACAGGCGCAGAGACGATTGGTAATGTCATTATTGCTGTAGATAAAGTGTTGGAAGAAGTCCAACCTGAAGCCTTGTTGGTCTTAGGCGATACCAATAGCTGTATGGCGGTGATCCCTGCCAAGCGTCGCAAAATTCCGACTTTCCATATGGAAGCCGGTAACCGTTGTTTTGATATGCGTGTACCTGAGGAAATCAATCGTCGTATTGTCGATCATACAGCAGACATTAATTTAACTTACAGTACCATTGCACGCGATTATTTACTTTCAGAAGGTTTACCTGCAGATCAAGTGATTAAAACAGGTAGTCCAATGTTTGAGGTATTGAGCCATTATCAAGCTAAGATTCAGTCTTCTGATATTCTTCAGCAATTAAATCTTAAAGAACATGAATATTTTATTGTCAGCGCACATCGTGAAGAAAATATCAATTCAGATCAAAATTTCCTAGATTTGGTGGAAATGCTCAATTCAGTTGCAGAAAACTATCAGTATCCTGTGATTGTTTCAACACATCCAAGAACACGTAAACGTATTGAGCAGATGAATATTGAATTTCACCCACTTGTGCAATTGTTGAAGCCTCTTGGTTTTAGTGATTACAATAAGCTTCAATTATCTGCAAAAGCAACGTTATCTGATAGCGGTACAATTAATGAAGAATCCTCTATTCTGAATTTTCCTGCATTGAATTTGCGCCAAGCACATGAGCGCCCAGAAGGCATGGAAGAAGCAGCAGTAATGATGGTGGGCTTGAAAGCTGAACGTATCTTGCAAGGTTTAGCGATTTTAGATCATCAATCACGTGGATCAGATCGTTTATTGCGTCTAGTTTCAGATTACAATATGCCGAATGTGAGTGAAAAAGTTGTACGCATTATTTTAAGCTACACAGATTATGTGAATCGGGTTGTTTGGAAAAAGTATTAAGTAAATGCAGGTTAACATGAAAAAGATTTTTTTAATTTCGGAATATATTCTCCCTGAACAAAACACGACAGGATATTTATTCCATAAACTGCATGTTAGCTTAAAAAAACACTATGGTGAGCAGCTGAAATTAATTGTAAAAGAAGACCCTCAACATACAATTGAAGAAAATGTCATCCTAGTTAAAAATGTTAACCTGAATAAGCAAAAGTTAGTTCAAAGATTAATCTTTGAACTAATTATTTCTTTTAAATTTTTATTAAAAATAATGTTTAATGTTCAAAAAGGAGACATGGTTTTTAGTGGTACCACACCGATATTATTGTTACCCGTGATATTTTTCGCTAAAAAAATTAAAGGTTTTAATTGGATTCTTTTAGTACATGATGTATTTCCTGAAAATTTAATTCCCGCAAAGGTAATAAAAAAACATAATTTTTTTTATAAAATTTTGAAATATTTGTTTGATCGATTTTATTCCGCTGCAGATGAGAGAATTGTTATTGGCATAGACATGAAAGATTTAATTGATCATAAAGTTAACAAAAAAGATTCAATAGTGATTCAAAATTGGATTGATCATACAGATATCCAAGTTCAAATCAAACAAAACAATTCTATTCTAAAAAAAATGGGTTGGGAAAATGAAGGACCTATATTTACCTTTTTTGGGAATATTGGTCGAGTGCAAGGCATTGATAATATTATAGAAGCGCTTAAAATTTTACCTAAGGGGGGTAGACCCAAGGTTTTATTTATAGGTAGTGGAGCTTATGAAAATGATTTAAATCAAGCAATACTTCAATTAAACGACGATAATATTAAATATTTTGGAAGTCTAGAGCCCTCTAAGAAATCAGATGGTTTAAGTGCTGGAGATATTGCAATCGTTACTTTAGCCGATGGTATGTATGGACTTGGTGTGCCAAGTAAAGCTTACTATTCAATGGCAGCAGATAAACCTATTTTGTCAATAATGGATGAGCATTCAGAGGTGTCATCTATGGTAAAGCATCATAATATAGGATGGACTGTACCAACAGGTAAACCAGAATTATTGGCGAGGAAGTTTATTGAAATTAGTAATCTGTATAAAGAGTCAAATTATTCCCCACGTGATATTCTCATAAAAAATTATTCTGAGAAAATTGCTATGCAAAAAATCATTAATGTGATTGACGAAAATTTCGTAAATAAGTGAAATCTAGAGTGTGAATATGAAACGACTTATAGATATCTTTATCGTATTGATTGCACTTGTATTGCTTTGCCCTATTTTTCTTTGGGTTGCATATAAGGTAAGAAAAAATCTGGGTTCGCCGATTTATTTTTATCAAGAACGTCCGGGTAAAAATGCCCAAGTATTTAAAATGATGAAATTTCGTTCAATGCTTCATGCCGTAGATAAATTTGGTAATCCTTTACCTGATAATGAACGAATTACACCATTTGGTCATAAATTACGTTCAAGTAGTCTGGATGAAATGCCCCAACTGATTAATGTGTTAAAAGGGGATATGAGTATAGTGGGTCCGCGTCCCCAAATGAAGGAGTTCTTAGAGCACTATACTCAAGAACAAATGCGTCGACATGAAGTTAAGCCGGGTATGACAGGTCTAGCGCAAGTGAGTGGACGCAATAATTTATCATGGGAAGAGAAATTCGCTTTAGATGTTGAATATGTTGAGAAACAGAGCATTTGGCTAGATTTTAAGATCATGTTTAAAACAGTCGTTGTAATGCTAAAAAAAGAAGGAATCAATGCCCCAGATCAAGAAGTTGGTGCAAGTCGTTTTTCAAGCAATCAAAAAACGAAGTCTGAATCCTCAACTCATTAATAATTTAATTTCATGTCTTCTGATAATTTTATCTATATCAGTCGATATAAAATTAAGTTACAGCTGATGTATTTTTTATTATTGGGCAATGTTTATGATCAAAAAAGCCATTCTTCCAGTTGCGGGTCTAGGCACGCGTTTTTTACCTGCGAGCAAGTCTATTCCCAAAGAAATGGTCACAGTAGTTGACCGACCAGCGATTGAATATGTCGTGAAAGAAGCAATTGCTGCTGGCATTGAACAAATTATTCTTGTTACCCATTCTTCCAAAGCTTCGATTGAAAATTACTTTGATCGCAGTTTTGAACTAGAAACCACTCTAGAAAATAAAAAGAAATTTGATTTACTCAAAGAAATCACTGAAATTTTACCGCCACATGTGAGTGTAATCAGTGTGCGTCAACCACAGCCACTTGGTTTAGGTCATGCTGTACTGTGTGCAAAAGCTGTAGTAGGTGATGATGATTTTGCTGTGCTATTACCAGATGTTCTTGTAAAAGATTCATCAGAAACCAATGATTTGAGTTTAATGATTCAACGTTTTGAAGAAACCCATGCATCACAAATTATGGTGGAAGCTGTACCAGATCATTTAGTAGATCAATATGGTATTGTCGATGTTGCCTCTATACCTGCCGAAGGGCATAGTATTCAAATGCAAGGTATCGTGGAAAAACCTGCTGTCGACGCTGCACCATCAAATTTATCGGTAGTGGGTCGCTATATTTTACCTGCCAAAATTATGCAATTACTTGAAAACACGCCTAAAGGGGCAGGTAATGAGATTCAGCTGACCGATGCAATTGCAGCTTTGCAAGCGACCGATACGGTGGAAGCCTATCGGATGAAAGGTCAAACTTTTGATTGCGGCAGTAAATTGGGCTATCTCAAAGCAGTCTTACATTATGGCGTAGACCATTCAAAATTAGGTGAGGAATTTAAAGCGCTGATCAAAGAACTAAAACTATAAAAAGAGACTGATATGAAGGTTGCAGTATTTGGACAAACATTCTTTTCAGGTGTATTTGCTGCTTTACTGGCAGAATGCGGTCATCACGTTTTTTGGTATGAACCACTGAAAACGTATGAAAGCGAACAAATGTATATGCAAGATGAAGCTGTAAAAAATCTACTCAACAAACAACAAAGTAGTTTTTTAAAATACTGCGACTTTAATGATATTCCACTAGATGCAGATGCCTATTTCTTCAGTTTTAACCCAGCTGAAGAAAAGCAATGTATTGAGATTCTTCAAAACATCAAACAACGTCCTATTATTCACCCTAAACTGATGATCAATGCGTCTACTTTAGGACTGCATGGGACAGAAAAGTTTGTAAAAATTTTGCATGAAGATGAGTGGGTCTATTTACCCGACATGATTCAGGAAGGAAACGCGTTACAAAGCTTTGCCCAAGCCAAGCAGTTGATTGTTGGGGCTGCATCGAATGTTGCTCAAAGTAAAATTAAGGAACTCTTACGCCCTTTATTCCCACGTCAGCAGCAATATTTATTTATGCCCATTTTAGATGCTGAATTTACCAAGTTGAGTATCTCTGGCATGTTGGCGACACGAATTAGTTATATCAATGACTTAGCAATGGTTGCTGAGAAATTAGGCATTGATATTGAGTCAGTTCGTCAGGGGATGGCTGCGGATAATCGTATCGGAGGATCTTATCTCTATCCGGGGGCAGGCTTTGGTGGAGAAAACTTTTCACATGATATTCAGACCCTAACGCATACGGTGTCAGGTGTGGGTGCAAATAGCCAACTCCTTGCTCAAGTTTGGGACATTAATGAGCAGCAAAAAGAAGTTTTATTCCGTAAATTGTGGAATTATTATCATGGTGATTTAAGAGGGAAAACTGTTGCGATATGGGGCGCTGCATTTAAAGAAAAAACGTCCAGTACGCGACAATCTCCTATTCATGCCATGTTGGCAGCACTATGGGCTCAAGGTGTAAAAGTTAAATTACATGACCCTCAAGCCTTGGATGAAATTAAAAAAATATATGGTGAGCGACCTGATCTTATATATTGCATAGAGCAATATGAGGCAGTGCAAGATGCACATGCTTTGTGTTTATTGACTGCATGGAAACAATATTGGAGTCCAGATTATACAGAATTGCTTAAAACCATGCAGCATCCGCTTATTTTGGATGGGCGCAATATTTATGATCCAGCATATGTGAAGTCTCAAGGTTTTGCATATATGGGGGTAGGACGTTAATGGCTGTTAAAACTCAACCCTATACGGTCGAACATTTAGATTCAGTTTTAGGCAGTCTTCATAGTTTGAAAACTGAATTTGAAAATAAGCATTTAACAGAACTCTTTGCTGAAGACCCTCAGCGATTCGAAAAATTCTCTGTGCCTTTAGAGCCGGTGGTTTTTGATTTTAGTAAACATAGAGTCAATCAGCCCGTTGTCAAAAATCTAGTCCAGTGGGCACAGACACAAGATTTAACGTCGTGGATAAAGCGTTTATTTTCTACTGAAGAAATTAACTATACCGAACAGCGTGCAGCCATGCATTGGGCGCTACGGTTACCTAAAGATGATCAGTCTCATCCTGAATTAGCAGAACAAGTGCATACACAACTTGAGCGTATGTATGCTTTGGTAGAAAAAATTCATGCTGGCCAGTGCCGCGGCGCAACTGGTGAAGTCATTCAAGATGTGGTCAATATTGGTGTCGGAGGGTCAGATTTAGGACCACTGATGGTGAGCCATGCCTTATCTGATTTCAAAAAATCCACACATAAGCCACTCGATGTACATTTTGTTTCGACCATTGATGGTAGTCAGCTTTCAGATTTATTGCATCAACTTCGCCCCGAAACCACGCTATTTATTATTTCTTCAAAATCGTTCGGGACCATTGATACCTTATCCAATGCGCAAACAGTGCGTTTATGGCTCGAAAAAGCACTTGGACAAGAATCTCAAATTTTAAAACACCATTTTATTGGTGTATCGACCAAACCTGAAAAAATGACCGCTTGGGGAATTGCACCTGAAAACCAATTCTTACTTTGGGATTGGGTCGGTGGTCGTTATTCTTTGTGGTCTTGCATCGGTTTGCCAATTGCTTTAACCGTGGGTGTGGATGGTTTTAAGCAATTATTGGCAGGGGCGTATGCCATAGATCAGCATTTTCAAACAGCGCCTTTTGCTCAAAATCTGCCTGTGCTGATGGGGTTGCTGGGTGCTTGGAATACGAATTTCTTAGATATTCAAACCCATGCGGTATTGCCTTATGATGGCCGTTTAAAATATTTTGCCTCTTATCTGCAACAATTAGAAATGGAATCGAATGGTAAATCGATTCAAAGAGACGGCAAGAAAGTAGATTTAGATACGTGTCCGATTGTGTGGGGCGAAGTAGGACCCAATGCACAGCATGCTTTTTATCAGTTATTGCATCAAGGGACGCAGTCCGTCAGTTGTGATTTTATTGCGCCAGTGCAGCGCTATCAGGCCCAACAATTTACCTATGTCGATAATGCAGAGGCGCTGGTAGAACAGCATCATTTGGCCTTATCCAATTGTTTGGCTCAATCGCGCTTACTGGCATTTGGTAATCAGGCTTTGGATCAACAAGAAGTACAAGATTTGCCGGAATATAAACAATATGAAGGCAATCAACCAAGTTCAACCATTTTATTGCAAGAGCTAAATCCATATAGTTTGGGTATGTTGATCGCAATGTATGAACATAAAGTTTTTGTACAGTCGGTGCTTTGGAACATTAACCCGTTTGATCAATGGGGTGTAGAAAAAGGCAAAGAAATTGCCAATCAGCTACTTCCAATATTAAATGGTGATCGAAAGGTTATTTCGGATTTAGATGGTTCAACGCAAGGCTTACTACAAATATTATTAGGAAAAACCAATGGCTAAAATTTTAGTAACAGGTGGTGCAGGTTATATTGGTTCACATACTTGTATTCAACTTTTGAGCGCAGGGCATGACGTTGTTGTACTGGATAATTTGTCGAACAGTTCTGTCGAATCTTTAGCACGTGTTCAAGCGTTAGCAGCTAAAAAATTAGATTTTGTTGAAGGTGATATTCTCGATCAGCAAATTTTAGATCAAATTTTTCAGCATCATTCTATTGATGCAGTGATTCACTTTGCAGGCTTAAAAGCTGTGGGTGAAAGCCAAAAAGAGCCACTAAAATATTTTGAAAATAATATCTCAGGTTCTATTAGCTTAGTTAAAGCGATGGAGCGTGCTCAAGTCTTTAAGTTGGTCTTTAGTTCATCTGCAACAGTTTATGATGAAGCCAATATTTCACCCTTGAATGAAACCATGCCTACAGGTATGCCAAGTAATAACTATGGCTATACCAAACTGATTGTTGAGCAATTACTAGAGAAATTATCGGCTGCAGATGAACGCTGGTCAATTGCATTGCTGCGTTATTTTAACCCGGTAGGTGCACATCAAAGTGGTCAAATTGGTGAAGACCCACAAGGGATACCCAATAATTTGATGCCTTATGTTACACAGGTGGCAGTCGGCCGTCGTGATAAGTTGTCAATTTTTGGCAATGATTATGACACGGTAGATGGTACAGGTGTGCGTGATTATATTCATGTGGTCGATTTGGCGAATGCACATTTATGCGCTTTGAATCATCGTTTAAAAACGCAAGGATGCCGCGCTTGGAATATTGGTACAGGCAATGGGATTTCAGTAAAACAGATTCGAGATACTTTTGAAAAAGTGAATGGAGTTGAGATTCCATTTGAATACGTACCTCGTCGAGAAGGTGATGTTGCAACCTCATTTGCTGATAATGCCCGCGCTGTCGCAGAGTTAGATTGGCAGCCTCAATATGGTTTAGAAGATATGTTGAAAGATAGCTGGAACTGGCAAAAGCAAAATCCGAATGGTTATAACTAAGATTAAAATTTAGTGTGTAAATTCATTAAAGACAGTGTGGCGAATTTTGTATTTGCCATACTTCTCAATACTTAACTTAAGTCGTGTATTGATTGTGCAAAAATAATGATAGATCTTATCTTTTGTTTGAAAAAAATCGTTATCATATGTGAAAGATAAATTGATTGAAATAATATATGAAATATCAAGCTCTTAGAGTTTTATCATTTGCCATTTTTTCTTCTCTAGCTCTGCCAGTTTACGCTCAAGGGATCATTTTGAATAATAATGATCTACGTACAGATCTAAATTGGCTGAATCAGCAAGGTGTGATCCAAATCAGCACTTCGACTTGGCCATTGAGTGGTGAAGAAATTCAGCGTGCATTATCTACTGCCAAAATTGAAAATAATGCTCAGCAGAAAGTTATCAATTCGGTTAAAGCAAGTTTAGATGCAGAAAATACTCCAATTAAGCTGGCTTTATTTGCTGAAACAGATCCACAAAACATTCCACAAAAATTTGCAGATGAGCAAAAATCGCAATATCAAGCCGCACTTGAATTGAATGCAGGTGGAACGCAGTGGGATGCAAGACTGCGAGTCAATGCTGAAAAAGATCCAATCATTGACCATGGACATGATGTCAATTTAGAAGGTTCTTATATTGCAGGAAAATTGTGGAATCAATGGTTGATTGCGGGACAAATCCCAACCTATTGGGGACCTGGACATGAAGGAAGCCTAATCCGTGGTGATGCAAGCCGCCCAGTTTATGGTTTGACCATGCAGCGTGCTGAACAACAGGCCTTTGAAACAAAGTGGCTGTCATGGATTGGTCCTTGGCAATATCAAGCTTTTGCTGGCCGATTAGATGATTATAAAGCCGTTCCTGATACGAATTTATTAGGCCTACGCTTAACTGCACAGCCATTGCCTTATCTTGAGCTCGGTGCCTCAAGAACTTTTCAAATTGATGGTCAAGGGCAACCAGGTAGCTTAAAAGCATATTGGAATGCTTTTGTTGGGAAAGATAATGGATGTAATGATGGTGTATGTGTTGGTGAAGACAATGCATCGAATCAAATAGCAGGTTTTGATGCGCGCTTGAATCTGAATCATTTTACAGGCATCCCCATGAGTATGTATGCTCAATATGTGGGTGAGGATGAGGCAGGACTTCTACCTTCTAAGAAAATGTATTTGGCTGGAGTTGATTATTCCTCTCAACTGAATAGCATGCCTTATCAAATTTATGCAGAGTGGGCAGATACACGAACCAATGGTGATGCGCTTGGTATTTCTTACGATCATCATATATATACAGATGGCTATTACCAACACGGCTTCCCGTTAGGGCATACCATGGGTGGGGATGGTCAAATGCTAAGTCTCGGTGGAGACATTCGCTTTGATGTTATGAATCGCTTAAATGGACGTGTGTTGATGGCAAAAGTCAATCAGTCTAATTCAAGTACCAATCATGCATTTGCGCAAAAGGATAAAATTAAAGCTTTAGATCTTACTTGGACACATTACTTAAAACCAAATGCGCCATTGAAGCTGAATGGATGGGTGAGTGATTCTGATGTCTATGGTCAAGATGCGGGAGTGTCTATCGGAGTCGAAATTCCATTGGATCGTTCACTATTTTAATCAGTCGTCAGCTTGGATAGAATTTCTTTTGAGTTAAGCTAAAAATAAACCATTCAACTTATTGAATAAGTTGAATGGTTTTTTATTAGCATGCAGAAAAATTTACCCTTGAATCAACTGTGTTAATTCATCGACATAATCTTGCATTGGTTTTGGATTTTGATCTTTTCGACTCTCAATATTTAAGCGCAATAATGGCTCTGTATTTGATGCTCGAACATTGAAGCGCCATGCACCAAAATTTAGACTGACACCATCCGTTTCATCAATCGCAGGATTTTGATCGGCAAAGTGATCAAAAATCTTTTGAATGGTGGCTTGAGTATCCGCGACTTTAAAATTGATTTCACCCGAACAAGGGAACTTTTCAATCATTTCTTCAACCAGTGAAGACAATGTTTGCTGGGTTTCTGAGAGTACAGAAATTGCCAATAACCAAGGAATCATACCACTGTCACAGTAAGCAAAATCACGGAAGTAATGATGCGCTGACATTTCACCGCCATACACTGCATTGTGCTCACGCATTTTTTCTTTAATGTATGAATGCCCTGATTTAGACTGAATCGCTTCACCTTGGTATTGTTCAATCACATCAAAGGTATTCCATACAAGACGTGGGTCATGCACAATTTTTTCACCAGCTTGCTTGAGTAAAAATGCTTGAGCTAAGAGTCCAACAATATAATAGCCTTCAATAAATTGACCTTTCTCATCAAACAGGAAACAGCGGTCAAAGTCACCATCCCAAGCAATGCCCATATCCGCAGCATGTTCAAGCACTGCATTTTGAGTACTGTCACGATTTTCAACTAAAATTGGGTTGGGAATACCATTAGGGAAAGTACCATCGGCATCATTGTAAATTTTGACAAATTCAACAGGCATATTGAGCTGTTTAAATTTTGCTTCAATGGCATCAACCACATGGCCCGCAGCACCATTACCAGCATTCATGACTAATTTGAGTGGGCGAATTTTGGCAGGATCAATATAAGACATTAAATGATCAATATATTCAGGAAGAATATTGTATTTTTCAGTTTTGCCTTTTGTGGTAACTTCATTAAAGTTGCCTGATTCAGCCAATAAACGAATTTCTTTTAACCCTGAATCCGCTCCAATCGGACGTGCATTTTCACGGACCAATTTCATGCCGTTATAGTCCATCGGGTTGTGGCTTGCCGTGATTTCGATCCCACCTTGAACATCTAGATGAAAGGCACCGAAATAGACTTCTTCAGTCCCCGTCATACCTAAATCTAATACATCAACACCCGCATCATTCAGACCTTTGATGGTGGCTTGTTTTAAATCTTCACTGCTTAAGCGGATGTCGCAGCCAACCACAATTTTTTTAGGTTGATAAATTTGCCCATAAGCGCGACCGATTTTATAAGCAATCTCTTCATTGAGTTCTGTACCGAGTTTGCCGCGGATATCATAGGCTTTAAAACAAGTTAGCATTGTCATGTTTATTTCCAACTATAGAAAAAAGGGCTGGAAATTCCAGCCCTTGATCAAAAATTATTATTCCACCGTCACTGACTTCGCCAAGTTACGTGGCTGATCGACATCAGTTCCACGCAGCACGGCAACATGGTATGAGAGTAATTGCACGGGTACGCTGTATACGATTGGTGACAATATTTCATTCACACTTGGCACATAAACCACGTGTTGACGATCTTTCGCTTTGATGCCGCTGTTTTCATCTGCAAAAACAAACAACTCACCACCACGCGCTTGCACTTCTTCCATATTCGATTTGAGTTTATCCAACATGTCATCTTGTGGAGCAAGAATCACCACAGGCATATCATTATCAACCAGTGCCAATGGACCATGTTTTAACTCACCAGCCGCATAGCCTTCAGCATGGATGTATGAAATCTCTTTAAGTTTCAAAGCACCTTCAAGGGCGATAGGGAACTCAGTTCCACGACCTAAGAATAAGCAGTGATTCTTTTCAACAAATAGCTCAGATAAACGCAAAATTTCTGCGTTATTTTGCAGTGTGTCTAAAATCACTTTTGGTGTGTGCCAAAGTTCAGCAATAATTTCAGAAATACGGTCAGATGAAATGGTTTGCTTAATTTGACCAATTTTCAATACCAACAGCATGAGTGCTGCAAGTTGAGTGGTAAATGCTTTGGTCGAAGCGACACCAATTTCAGGACCAGCAAGTGTTAATAAGCTGTAGTTGGTTTCACGTACCATTGAAGACGTCGCAACGTTACAAATGGTCATGGTGGTAATGTCTAAACCCTTAGCGCCAGCACGCTTTTGTGTATCACGCAGTGCAGCAAGCGTATCGGCAGTTTCACCAGATTGAGAAATACACACATACAGGGTGTTATTCACAATCACAGGCGAGCGATAACGGAACTCACTGGCAATTTCAACTTGGCAAGGTACGTCAATGAGTTGCTCAAACCAATATTTGGCAATCATACCAGCATGGTAACTGGTGCCGCAGGCAATGATTTGCACTTGCTGAATTTTAGTAAAAGCATCAGTCGCATTGATTAAGAAATCATCACGTAGTGCATTGCCATTTAATGCCTGAGAGATCGTTTGCTTAATCGCTTCAGGTTGCTCATAAATTTCTTTGAGCATGTAATGCTTGTATTCACCTTTCGATGCGTTACTTACCGTTGCATCTAGCTCTTTAATTGGGCGGTTCACGAGTTGACCATCAACAAATACTTCAATGGTATTACGGGTTAAACGCGCAATATCACCTTCTTCAAGGTAAATGAAGCGATTGGTAATTGGAAGTAGTGCCAATTGGTCAGAGCTAATAAAGTTTTCACCAATACCTACACCAATCACAAGTGGTGAACCTTCACGTACTGTGATTAATTCATCAGGATGATCTGTGTGTACGATACCCAGTGCATAAGCACCTTTGAGTTGAGGAACAACTTGCTTTACCGCTTCCAATAAACTTGGCGTACTTTTTAGGGCATCATTGACTAAATGTGCAACAACTTCGGTATCGGTTTGTGAGGTAAATACATAGCCTAAAGCTTCAAGATCATCTTTAAGCTCTTGATAGTTTTCAATAATACCGTTATGCACAACAGCAACTGTGCCAGAAATATGTGGATGGGCATTATTCTCTGTTGGCTTGCCATGGGTTGCCCAGCGCGTATGTGCAATCCCGACAGAACCTGTAATGTCAGCTTCTTCTACAGCTTGCTCTAAATTTGCAACTTTACCAACACGACGTTCGCGAAGGACGTGACCTTTATTGATCAGTGCTAATCCTGCTGAATCATAACCACGGTATTCAAGGCGTTTTAAACCTTCTACTAAAATATTGGTAATACTACGTTCTGCAACGCCACCGACGATACCACACATAATTTTATCCTCTTATTTCTTCAATTTTTGGGGACGTTGATAGTTTTCTTTGGCAAATTGCTTAGAACGTTCTACCGCAAGGCTATTGTCTGCCACGTCACGTGTAATGGTTGAGCCAGCACCCACTGTTGCACCATGACCAATGGTGACAGGAGCGACTAATGAGCTATTTGAGCCGATGAAGGCTGAGTCACCGATAATGGTTTTAAATTTGTTTGCGCCATCATAGTTGCAGGTAATGGTGCCTGCACCAATATTTGAGCCAGCACCCACTTCAGCATCACCTAAGTAGGTGAAGTGATTGGCTTTAGAGCCTAAGCCAATGCTTGAATTTTTTACTTCAACAAAATTACCAATATGTACTTCTGCAGCTAATTTTGCGCCTGGGCGTAAACGTGCAAATGGACCGATTTGAGCTTCTTCACCAACAATGGCGCTGTCAAAAACGCTATATGGTTGAACTTTAGTGCCTGCTGCAATCTTCGTGTTTTTAATCACACAACCTGCACCGATTTCGACATTGTCACCGAGCTCACAATTACCTTCAATGATCACATTAATGTCAATGCGAACATCTTGACCGGCTTTTAATGTGCCACGTAAGTCAAAACGAGCAGGGTCGATGAGGTGAACGCCTTGTTGCATCAGTTGTTTGGCTTGAAAATTTTGAAATTCACGCTCTAATGCCGCTAATTGTACGCGGTCATTCACACCTTCGACTTCGAATGCACGCTCTGGTTCTACAGATGCAACTTCGAGACCGTCAGCAATCGCCATGGCAACGATATCTGTCAGGTAATATTCACCTTGCGCATTATTATTGCTCAATTTTGGCAGCCATTCATGCAATTTGGCATTGCTCACTGCATAAATACCGGTATTAAATTCTTTGATTTTACGTTGTTCTTCAGAAGCATCTTTATGTTCAACAATGGCTTGAATCTTACCATTTTCACGCACAATGCGCCCGTAACCTGTCGCATCAGCAACCGTTAGAGTTACTAAGCCAATACCTGTTTGAGTAGATGCATTGAGTAGTTTTTGTAACGTATCTTCACTAATGCATGGGACATCACCAGATAAAATCAGTGATACACCTGTTTTAGCCAAAACGGGCAGGGTTACTTTCACTGCGTGACCTGTTCCCAATTGTTCAGCTTGTTCAACCCATTTTATATTTTCATGGGCAAATGCTTTTTGTACTTGATCACCGCCATGCCCATAGATGGTAATTATTTCTGCTGCTTGTAGTTTTTTTGCAGTGTGAATGACATGGCCGAGTAAAGGTTGTCCTGCAAGTGGTTGTAATACTTTGGGTAAATTTGAACGCATGCGTGTTCCTTTACCTGCAGCAAGAATAATAACGCTCGTAGACATTTTAAATCCTAGGTGTTTCTATTACATAGACAAAATATAAAAATAAATACAGATGCAAAGCGCAGCCCAAAGGCCCGCAATAATATCGTCAAACATGATGCCAAAACCGCCACCCACTTGACGATCAATGACACGAATAGGCCAAGGCTTCCATACATCGAATAAACGGAATAGGGCAAAACCAATCAGTGCCCAAGTCCAGTTCATTTGTCCGAGGTATAAAACGGGAAGGAAAGTAATAGACTGTCCTGCAAACTCGTCCCAGACAATGCGCCCATCGTCATGCACGCCCATCACTTTCGCGGTTTGACCACAAATAAATATGCCGACAATTGACATGATGATCATGACAATAATGGAGTTGATAAATCCAATTGCAAGCCAACCAGGAATAAACAATAAAGCAAACGCAGAGCCAAATGTTCCCGGTGCTTTGGGAGCAAGACCAGAACCAAAGCCCACGCCACAGAATGCGATTATTCTGTTGGCCCAAGACATTTGTTTGAAGTTAATGGCTGGTTTATGCAAAATGCTGATATCCCTGAAATTTTAGTATATGGTCAGTGCCGTAGTTTTTGTAACGCAGCCCGAGTGGCTCAGTAATTTGACCAATTTTATGAATGTTTACATCTAATTCTAGTTGCAGAAGTTTTTGATAATTCTGCGGGCTTATTGTAAAGCATAACTCATAGTCATCACCACCCGCGAGTGCATACTGCCATTGGGATTCTTGTTGTAATTGTTTTACATGGTCGTCGATAGGAAGTTGATCTAACTCGATTTCTGCACCCACTTTAGAGGCATGCAAAATATGTCCTAAGTCCTGAGCCAAGCCGTCAGAGACATCGATCATGCTATGAGCTAAGCCTTTGAGCTGTTGACCAAGTTGGCAACGTGGTGTTGGATAATCTAAACGCTTTTGCAGTGGGTGTCCTAAATGCTGTAATCCATATGCAGCATCGCCAACTTGTCCGCTGACACAAATGAAATCACCAACTTGAGCGCCTGAGCGGGTTACTGCTTTGCCTATATCGACCCAGCCTAATGCTGTGACTGAAATCGTCAGATGAGGACTTTGAGTGGTATCCCCACCGATTAAACTCACACCAAATTGATCGCAACAATCATATAAACCCTGACTAAAGCCTTTGAGCCATTCATGATCAATTTGGGGTAGGCTTAATGCCAGTAAAATACTATGCGGTTTGGCGCCCATTGCAGCAATGTCAGAAAGGTTGACGGCTACAGATTTCCAGCCAATAGCATGTGGGTTGGTGTCGAGAGGAAAATGACGTCCAGCAACGAGCGTATCGGCACAGATGACCAATTGTTGCTGTGGAGGAGGGGTGAGCAAGGCTGAGTCATCACCGACCCCTAAATCGACAGCACTGCTGCTGTGACGATTAAAATAGGTATCAATGATAGAGAACTCAGCCATACAACGTACTACTTAATAAATTAATTAGCTTGTTGCTTTTCTGCTGCACGCAATGTAGTCGCTAAACGATCCAATACACCATTGATGTACTTATGGCTGTCTGCACCGCCAAAATGTTTAGCTAACTCGATCGCTTCATCGAGTACGACACGGTAAGGAATCTCAAGGTGTTCTTTGAGTTCATACGCGCCTAAACGAAGGGTTGCAAGTTCAACGCCATCTAAGGCTTCAACTTCGCGATCGAGTACAGGGATTAAAAGCGCATCCAATGCTTCATGATTGGCAACAACCTCGGTCAATAACTCGTGGTAATAGCCGAGATCTACCTTGTGCATGGCATTTTCCACACGCGTACGTGCTTCAATCTCATGCACAGGATTGCGGCTCATTTGCCATTCATAAATTCCTTGTACAGCAAAGCGACGTGCTTTACGTTTTGCTGCATAAGTTGCTTGAAGTGTTTGCGACATAGCGTTAAATAGCCTTTAACAAGTTAACCATTTCAATAGCAGTCAAGGCAGCTTCACTACCTTTATTACCTGCTTTTGTACCCGAGCGTTCAATCGCTTGTTCAATACTATCCGTAGTCAATACACCATTAATTACTGGTAAGCCAGTGTCTAGACCAACAACGCCTAAACCTTTGGCACATTCGCCAGCAACAAAATCGAAGTGAGGCGTGCTACCACGAATCACTGCGCCAAGCGCGATGATGGCATCGAAACGATCTGAAGCTGCAAGTTTCTTTGCAACCACTGGAAGTTCCCAAGCACCTGGTGCATGAACAACAGTGATATTATCCTCTGATACGCCATGACGTTTCAATGTATCAACGGCACCTTCTAGCAAATGTTCAACAACAAAGCTATTAAAACGACCAACTAAAATCGCATAACGGTCTTCGTTCGCGAGATGTAACATACCTTCAATACGGCGAACTGCCATAGCAACCTCGATTATTTCTCTGATGTTTGATTTGCGGTGATGTATTCCACCACTTCTAAGTTAAAACCTGATAATGCATTAAAACGTAATGGCGAGCTAAGAAGCTTCATTTTTTCAACGCCTAAATCACGTAAAATTTGTGCGCCGACACCAATGGTTTGATACTGCTGAGACAGTGCCGCATTGGATTTAACATTTTTCGGTGCAGTTAAATTTTCTAAAGCAGGGCCTAAGTCCTGTAAATGACGCTGACCAATCCACACTAAAACACCACGATCGCTGGATGCGATTTCTTTGAGTGCTTTATCGAGATTCCACGCCGGAGCGCCATCTTGTTTATTCAGTTTTAATAAGTCACGAACTGGGCTGAAACCATGCACACGAACTGTGGTTACCCCTTGTTTCGGTTCGCCTTTAACCAGTGCTAAATGAATATCTGGATTACCAATTTCACGGTAACGGAACAATTCAAATGTACCGTATTCTGTATCTAGTGTTTGCTGGTCTAGACGTTCAACCGTTTGTTCATTGGTCATTCGGTAGTGAATCAGATCTGCAATGGTCCCCATTTTTAAGCCATGCTTTTCAGCAAACACTTCAAGGTCTGGGCGACGCGCCATAGTGCCGTCTTCATTGATGATTTCACAAATCACAGATGCGGGTTCTAGGCCGGCTAAACGCGATAAATCACAGCCTGCTTCAGTATGACCTGCACGGTGTAGTACACCACCTGGCTGCGCCATAAGCGGGAAAATATGGCCTGGCTGAACAATATCAGCGGGTTTTGCATGTGCTGCTACAGCAGTTTGAATGGTATGTGCACGTTCAGCAGGAGAAATACCAGTTGAAATGCCATTTGCTGCTTCAATCGATAATGTGAAGTTTGTACCGTGCTGTGCACCGTTTGCATCGACCATTAAAGGTAAATTTAACTGCTGGCAACGCTCTTTACTTAAGGTTAAGCACACAAGACCACGCGCATGCGTAATCATGAAGTTGATATCTTCAGGGCGTACGTGGGTCGCAGCGATGACAAGGTCGCCTTCATTTTCACGATCTTCATCATCCATCAGGATGACCATTTTACCTGCACGAATATCAGCTACGAGCTCTTCAACAGTATTGAGCGGCATCAATCTTCACCTTTTTGTTTGTCTCGAATGACATTTACTTGCATTGATTGTTGCATAGTCTAACGTTTTTTTGCGTCCTTTGCCTATGCTTATGAGTTTCCTTTACTGGCTCATTGTTATACACAGTCGTCAGAACCTTGAAAAGAGGACTTTATTTGAATTGTGCCATTTATGCTGAATCTTTAAACACTTGAAAAGCATAAAAATGGGTAAGCTTATACAGATTTTAAATAATTCAAATGAAAGAGATGAGCAGTCTGTCGGAAAACTATCGGTCTTTAACTCCATGAACTGTCACATAAAAATCAATCACGTTGATGCAGTCACATGACTCTATAAATATTGCCGAATCATCATCTTATTGGCGTCTAAAATGTTTTTTTGCAAATGTGGATCAGTAGCTGCTCGCGCAATTAAAATTGCACCAGCAAGTTGGCAGATTATGGTCCAAGCGAGTTCTTCGCTACCGAGATGCTGACTAAATAAAGCGTGACCACGCAGTAATTCAGTTTCATATACCAACTTAGTGTCCTGATCTGCACGCGCTACTTCACTCGCAAGCGTGGGGAGTGAACAACCTTGCTCGGGATGCTGAACATGTACAGGGGTTAAATAGCGGTCAAGCTCAAATTCAATCCAATCCTGCGCATTATCATGTGGATTGTTTTGCCACATATCAAAACTGTGTTGTAACTCATGTTCAATTAAGGCTTTAAGTAGCTCTTGTTTAGACGAAAAATGTGAGTAAAAGGCACCACTGGTGACGCCGGCGGCTTTCATGAATCCATCCACACCTGTTGCGGCAAAGCCGTCTTTTTTCGCAATTTGTCCGCTGATGGTTAAAAGTTCTTGGCGTTTTTTTTGTTTGTATTCGGGTTTGTAGCGCATCTGCAACACCCTTGAAAATAAGATTGACGATAAATTAACCATAACATAGTATTCGTTATAGTAACGATCGTTATTTAATAATGTGTGGTTTAAAACCGACGCTTAAATAAAATGAGCATGGAATAAAAATAAAACAGCAATGGAGTGAGACTATGCAACAACTCAATCGGACTTCGTCAAAAGTCGCTTTAGTGATTGGTGCAGGTGATGCAACTGGTGGTGAAATAGCCAAGCGTTTTGCCCGAGAGGGTTATATTGCCTGTATGACACGACGAAATGCAGACAAATTACAGCCTTTAATTGATGAGATTGAACAACTCGGTGGCAAAGCCTATGGTTTTGCTTCTGATGCACGTAAAGAAGAACAAGTCATTGAGTTGGTGGAGCAAATAGAGTCCAGTATTGGTGCTATTGAGGTGATGGTCTTTAATATCGGTGCCAATGTGCCATGTAGTATTTTGGAAGAAACCGCACGTAAATATTTTAAGATTTGGGAAATGGCATGTTTCTCGGCATTTTTAACTGGTCGGGAAGTGGCGAAGCGCATGGTGAGCCGTGAATCTGGCACAATTATTTTTACGGGTGCGACGGCTGGGGTTCGCGGTGCCGCAGGCTTTGCTGCTTTTGCTGGCGCAAAACATGCGCTTCGTGCCTTGGCACAAAGCATGGCACGTGAACTTGGACCAAGAAATATTCATGTGGCACATGTAGTGGTTGATGGTGCAATTGATACCGATTTTATCAAAGATACATTCCCTGATCTTTATGCTAAAAAAGAGCAAGATGGTATTTTAAATCCAGTACATATTGCGGAAAATTATTGGCATCTCTCACAGCAACCACGGGATGCATGGACGCATGAATTAGATTTGCGACCATGGATGGAACATTGGTAAGCACTGATTTAAAAATATTAGGAAAATAAGCAAAAAAGGACGAAAAAAATGAAAGTAATCGAGTTTTATTTTGATGTTGGCAGTCCATATAGCTACATCGGATTTCACCGTATTCAGCACATTGCTGAGCAATATCAGGCAGAGATTATCTGGAAACCGATGTTATTGGGTGGGGTGTTTAAAGCTACTGGCAACAGTAGTCCGATGGCTGTGCCTGCAAAGGCACGCTATTCCATGCGGGATCTTAAGCGCTGGTCAGATCTATGGCAGATTCCCGTGCAAATGAATCCGTATTTTCCAATCAATACTTTGCAGTTGATGCGTTTGATAACCGCAGTCCAGTTATTTCAGCCTGAAGCATTTCTCAATGTGCTGACGGGTATTTTTAACGCGATGTTTGGTCAGCCACGCAATTTAAATGATCTCAATGAATTAATTCAATTGATGCAAGAGCTTGGATTGGATGAAGTGCAGGTTAAATCATGGCTTGAGGATGAAAAAGTAAAGTCTGAGCTTAAAGTTATTACCGAAGAAGCTATTGAACGTGGTGTGTTTGGGGCGCCAAGTTGGTTTGTCGATGATGAATTGTATTGGGGTGTCGATCATTTACATTTTGTTGAGCATGCCTTGTCTGCAAAATGAATGACCCAGCGCAGCAAATTGTTCATTCAATTTAAACGTAGTTCTAATAAAAAAGCGAACCGAAGTTCGCTTTTTGTTTTTCAATATTCAGACTTAGAAGAATCCCATTGGCTTGGTGTCATAGCTCACCAACAAGTTTTTGGTTTGTTGATAATGATCAAGCATCATTTTGTGGTTTTCACGGCCAATACCTGATTTTTTATAACCGCCAAATGCTGCATGGGCAGGGTAAATGTGGTAGCAGTTGGTCCAAACACGGCCCGCCTGAATCGCACGGCCTGCACGGTAAGAAGTATGCGCTGAACGTGACCAAACACCTGCACCTAGACCATAAATGGTGTCATTGGCAATTTTAATGGCATCATCAAAGTCTTTAAAGGTTGCTACTGAAAGCACAGGGCCGAAGATTTCTTCTTGGAAAATCTTCATGTCATTGGTGCCTTTGAAAATGGTTGGTTCAATATAGAAACCTGTACCGACTTCATTGCGTGGATCACCACCAGTAATGAGCTGTGCACCTTCATTTTTACCTGTAGCGATACAGCCTAAAATTTTGTCTTGCTGCTCTTGCGATGCCTGTGCACCAATCATGGTGTCTGTATCAAGTGGATGACCCGTCTTAATACGTTTCACACGCTCTACTGCCATTTCCAAGAATCGATCTGCAATGCTTTCTTGTACCAACGCACGTGAAGGACATGTGCAAATTTCACCTTGGTTGAGCGCAAACATGGCAAAACCTTCGAGTGTTTTATCTAAGAATTCATCGTCTTTGTCCATGATGTCTTCAAAGAAAATGTTCGGTGATTTACCACCGAGTTCCAATGTCACAGGAATGATATTTTCAGTGGCATATTGCATGATCATTTGTCCCACAGCGGTTGAACCGGTGAAAGCAATTTTGGCAATACGTGGATTCGTCGCCAATGGACGACCAACTTCTACACCATAACCATTGACGATGTTGAGTACGCCTGGTGGTAGAATATCTTGAATTAATTCAGCTAAAACTAAAATACTCACCGGTGTTTGTTCTGCAGGTTTCAATACAATACAGTTACCTGCAGCAAGAGCCGGTGCAAGTTTCCATGCAGCCATCAAGATAGGGAAGTTCCATGGAATGATTTGCCCAACCACACCCAACGGCTCGTGAAAATGGTAAGCAATGGTATTTTCATCAATTTCAGAAATACCACCTTCTTGTGCACGGATACAGCCTGCAAAATAACGGAAATGATCAATACACAGTGGAATATCTGCAGCTAGAGTTTCACGGATCGGTTTACCGTTGTCCCATGTTTCAGCCACTGCCAGAAGCTCAAGATTCTCTTCTAAACGATCAGCGATTTTTAACAAAATATTGGAACGCGTGGTTGGTGAAGATGCATTCCACTGCGCTTTTGCTTTGTGCGCAGCATCGAGAGCCAATTCAATGTCTTCAGCTGATGAACGTGGCACTTTGGTAAAGACTTTACCATCTACAGGGGAGATATTTTCAAAGTATTCGCCTTTGACAGGTGCGACCCATTCGCCACCAATCAGGTTTTCATACTGAGCTTTAAACTGAACTTTTGAACCGGGTTGATTAGGATCGACATAACGCATATAAATCTTCCTTTGCTTGTTTATTATGATCTGGTCTTGCTGCTTTACCTTAGCTGTCTACAGCTTTGGTATAAGGTACTTTTGTACATTATTTGATTAGCATAGCTTGTATAAGGTTGGAAAAAGGTTGGAGACAAGAAGGTTTACAATATTTTTTTCAGCCCTTAAAACAAAAGCCGTTAAAATGGATTTTCAGTCATGAATTGTTGTGAGAATAATGAATGATGATGCAGCAGGATTTATTAGAAAAACGACAGAATATTGAACGGTTAAGGCAGCGAACCAGTCTGTCTAAGCAGCAAAATTCGCAGCTCAATGAGAGTATTGCGAGCTCTTGGCAACGCTCTGCACAGGCGGAAATTCCTGAGCATCGTGTTGCTGCGCCTTTACTTCCAATTCCTTCAAATTCGCAACCAACGGCCTTACAGCATGCCTTACAGCATTGCGCTGATGAGTTGAAACATATTGCCCAGCAGTCTTCGATGGTGCTTGCAGTGGGTGATGTGGGCAGTACCATTATTTGGAGTGCTTCAAGCCGGCAAATGCAAAGCGCTGCTGAAAGCGTACATTTTATTGCAGGTGGGCAGTGGCGAGAAGAATTGGTCGGCACAAATGCGCTGGCATTGACACTTAAAACACAGCAATCGAGCTGCGTATTTTCCAATGAGCATTACATGCCTTCGGTACATGATTGGGTTTGTTATGCTGCCCCAATTATTGATCCGCATACCCGACAAATTTTGGGGGTCATTGATTTATCAACAGTGTGGAAAAACCATAATAGTCTGGGTTTATTGGCCGCAGAACGTTGTGCTTCGATTATTCAATCAGCGTTATTAGAGTTTCAAAAGCAGCATTTATATATACGAGCATTTTCAGTGCCGCAAGTGCTCTTTAATGGCAAGGTGATGGTACTGACGCCGCGTCAGATTGAAATACTCACGATTTTAGCGTTGTGCCCGCAAGGCATGACTTTGGATACATTGCATCAAGCTTTATATGGCGAACGCAAAGTCAGTATCGGTACTTTAAAGGCTGAAATGTCGCAGTTGCGCGATATTTTGGGTGGTATGTTAGGTTCACGACCATATCGCTTATTGGCGCAAGTGGAAGCCGATTTTTTGCAAGCTGAACAGGCACTCGATGCTGGTTATCTCGATTCGGCCTTAAAACTGTGTTCAGGTATCTTCTTGGCGAAAACTGAAAGCCCATTTTTATGTGCATGGCGAGATTGTTTGGAATCACGTCTGAGTCAGGCGATTTTTAATGCCAAAGAAACCGATGTGCTGTTAAAACATGTGGCACGTTTCCCTGAGGCGATTGATGCTGTTGAGCGTTTAATTGAGTTGATGCCGGGCAATCATCCAATTCATCAAACTTTATTAAAATTTAAACAGCATCCATAGCTTATTCATTTGTGAAACATTCGTTATTTAAGCGTTGATTGGTCTATAAACCTTTACTGTTCAGCCATTGGAATAAATTGTGATAAACCTGTTCGCGTGCTGATTTCTCAGAAAGGACCAAGTCATGTAAACCATTTTGGATACTTTGAATAGTTACATCGCCCTGAATTTTTTTGGCATATTTTTGAATGTCTTTTACCCCTAAAATCACATCACTGCTTTGAGCCGCTTTGCCCCATTTTTTGGGATTTTTAGTTTGATGTGAATGCATCACTAATACCGGTACATCAATCGTCACACCTTGATGAATTTCCTTTTGAGCTTCATAAATACTGCGGACGAAACTGATGTATACCATTGGGTAGCGTGTTTTTTTCCAGTCTAAATTAAAGTCCCACTCACCTTTTAAATCTTGATGTAGGCTCGCCGTATACCATTTATTCAGCTCACTTGGGAATTTTAAATTTGGAAAAGTCTTTGCCAATTTACTGAGCTGTGGAATACCCAGCGCACGCTTAATCGGATTCATATTAAAGTCATAAAATGGGCTGTTACACCACAAGGCTTTAATTAGAGGATGATTGGGATGATGGGCTGCATATAAGGTCGTGGTGAGGCCACCTGTGGAATGACCGCAGAGCAGTAAGGCATCGTGACCTTCAGCGGAGATAATCTCAAGGGCCTGGTCAATTTCAGCATCGTACTCGGAGAGGTTGTGCACATTATAATATTTTTGATGCGGTAGAATTGATCGTCCATACTTTCTTAAATCTAGTGCGTAAAAGTCGAAGCCATGCTGATTAAATTGTTCGGCCATTTCGGTTTGGAAAAAATAATCAATAAAGCCATGAATATACAGAACGGCTTTAGATGTGGACTTTGCTGCTTTTTTTCGAACTAATGTGGCAACAACAGCACCTTCGTAATCATCCGGAAAATGAAGTGTGGTTTGTTCATAGCCCGTGCCTAAAATGTCGGGTTGATAGTGCACTGCTGAATGCGTCATTTTTATAGTGTTCCATGTTCTTGAATTTATACTTTATCCTTGATGAGACATGGCATTTTGTCAAATTAAATAATGAAGGTAGGTGGAATAATTTAGAAAGAGAAAAAGAACAACCTGAGCATGAAAGTGACCCGTCCTTGGTCAGCCTTTCCTGAATGAATGTGAAATGGATACTCAGTTGAGCCTGCAAAAGCTGAGATTTTGCAGGCACTCAGGTTGCTAGCATGAAGCAAGAAATATAGAACTTAAATAGCTGCTTTGAAGTCAACAACAGATGCACTTGGTTTTAATGCTGCTTTAAAGATATCGACCACTTGAGCATGAGTCGCTTTACGTGGGTTGGTCAGCATGCAGGCATCTTTTTGTGCATTTTCAGACATTACGCTTAAGTCTTGTTCTTTCACACCGAGTTCAGACAGACTTGATGGAATACCAATGGATGCTGAAAGTTCACGAATTGCTGCAATTGCTGCATAGGCTGCTTCAGTCACAGTAAGACCATCAGTTGGAACACCCATCAACTGTGCAATACGTGCATAACGATCAGGGCAAGCGATCAAGTTGAATTCACAAACGTGCGGTAATAGTACGGCATTACACACACCATGAGGTAGGTTGTAGAAGCCACCCAGTTGGTGTGCCATTGCGTGAACATAACCAAGAGACGCATTGTTAAATGCCATCCCTGCAAGATACTGTGCATAGCTCATCGCATCACGCGCTTCTAGGTTTTCACCATTGGCTACCGCAGGACTTAACCATTCGCTAATCATTGAAATAGCTTTTTCTGCGCACGCATCGGTAATTGGGTTTGCAGCAGTTGATACATAAGCTTCAATGGCATGCGTTAAGGCATCCATACCAGTTGCAGCAGTTAATGCCGCAGGTTTAGCAATCATGAGTTTTGGATCATCAATTGCGATGAGTGGTGTGCAACGCCAATCGACAATGGCCATTTTTACATGGGTTTCAGTATTGGTAATGATACAGAAGCGGGTCATTTCAGATGCTGTACCAGCAGTGGTATTAATCGCAATCAGCGGAGTCATTGGCACTGTACTTTTATCAATGCCTTCATAATCACGAATATGCCCACCACCTGCAGTCACTAAACCAATGCCTTTGGCACAGTCGTGTGAAGAGCCACCACCGAGAGAAACAATAAAATCACAGCCGTTGCTGTTATAAGCGTCAACACCACTGTGTACGTTCGTATCCGTTGGGTTAGGTTCTGCGCCTGGGAAAATGTGACAGTCAACGCCAGCTTCTTTTAAGTAGCCAGCAATTGTGTCTGCCACGCCAAATTTAAATAATCCAGCATCGGTAACGATGAGTGCTTTTTTTGCACCTAAATTTTGAGCCTTGGCACCAATCTCTTTGGCACAGCCTGGGCCAAAAAGTGAAACGCAAGGGATGTAAAAACCGTTTGTTTGATCTGCAATATTTTTAAAAGCCATGGTGCGATTCCTTCTACCATCATTTTGAGTTGTTATGGGTGATACTCACCTGAAATGAGTATTGCGAGGGCACGCAAAGAATGACACCTACCAAAGACCTACCAAATTTATGGATTTGTATTAACACCTATTAAGTTTTTGATTTTATACTTTATTTATAAAAATAATATTGAACGATATTCGCTAAAAGTCGTAGTCATTCTGCGTCATTTGAATCAAAAGATTAAAATAAATGTGTTTGAAATTGGTATGAATCGCTTTGGTCTTATCAGATTATAAAATCTTGCTTAAAGTAGTATCAATTTACTAAATGCCCCAAAGAGCCCAAATCAGGATAGGCTATACAAAACAAAGAGATTCAGAACCGTTAAATCTTGTGCTGAAGACATTCAGCGAGAAAGATTAATTAAATGAGTTAAATAATGCCCAGTCAAAATGTAAATACCAAACGTCCTTTATATATTCCTTATGCAGGGAACACACTTTTAGAACTCCCACTTTTAAATAAAGGTTCTGCATTCACTGAAGATGAACGTAAGAGCTTTAATCTACACGGTTTAATTCCTCATGTAACAGAGTCCATTGAAGAACAAAGTCAGCGTTCTTATCAGCAATATTGTGCTTTTAATAGTGACATCAATAAGCACATTTATCTGCGCAATATTCAAGATACCAATGAAACGCTGTTTTATCATTTAATTGAAAATCACCTCAGTGAAATGATGCCGATCATCTATACCCCAACGGTAGGTGAGGCATGTCAGCGTTTCTCGGATATTTATCGTCGTCATCGCGGGATTTTGGTGGTGTTTCAAAAAGTATGCTGACATTAAATGAAACCATTATTGATGTAAAAAAAGGTTAAGTCGAAGGCTTTAAAATGGTTTTCAATCTTTTTGGAGAAATTACAACTCTTTCTAAAACCGCGC
>NZ_VOYM01000062.1:0-22337 GCF_013420285.1 Acinetobacter sp. YH01019 | reverse complement strand
GCCTATCTCAGTGATGTGCTGAAAAGGCTGCCGACGCATAAAGCGACCCAAATAGAAGAATTACTACCACATCGCTGGAAATCCAACTCAAATTAAAAAATAGGCATGGGGTTCAGCGGACGCTTACGTTGCAGTCATTCAGGAAGGTATTCATATTCAAGCCAATGCTGAATACTTAACTCTTTTTGGTTTGAATAATGAGGATGATGTCATTGGTTTACCATTACTCGACTTATTACAACCGACCGATTTGAATGATTTTAAACAGCGCTTTAAGAAAATCAGCCAAGGCCAATTTGATTTAGGTCGTTTTGATCTTTCTTCACAAAATGCTGCGGTGGTAAAACAAAACCCATTGAAGTTAGAGTTTATTGCAGCGACAGAAGAAGATGCGCTACAACTCGCTGTAGATATAACAACAGAATCTACAAGACAAACTACAGTTAATACCGAAAACGTTGCTCAGAAGCCGAAAAGCTACCAACAAATTAACCGAACGATGACCAAGCAGCCATCTACTGTTAATGCATTGGTATTATTTACCCTTTCATCGTGTTCTGATGCTATTTTACAATCCAATTGGAATACCTATAAGAGCTATTTCAGTAATGTAAAAGAGTTCCTCAAAGAACAAACCCATGTACCATTATTTAGTCTAGACAATGGCGCATTTGTGGCTTTATTCCAAGCGGATAATCAAGCTAAATTAGATTCAAAATTAATTGGCTTAAATACTTTAAGTAAGCCGCAATTATTGACTGTAAATAATGAAAGCTACCCACTGAATCTGCGTATCGGTTATGCAGTTTTAAATGGCGACCTTCGTGATGAATCGCATTTGGAACAAGTCATTAGCCAGGCCTTTACGACTGCACTACCAACCAATCAGAAAGCACCTGAAATTGATTTAAATATTCCACTTGAATTAGAAATCCCTGCGCTAGATTTTGGTACGCCTGAGGCTCAAATTGCGCCAATTAGCGTAAGTAATGAAGCACCTGTCTTAAAAGCACTTCGTACAAGCTTAGAACGTGGTGAAATTCATCTTAAATATCAACAGCTTTATGATAAAGAAGATAGCCATTTATATACGTATGAAGTGACCAGTGGCTTCATTTTTGAAAACAAATGGAAAGATATTGCTCAACTACGTGAACTCACTGAAGACTCTGAACTATCGATTAAATTAGATCGCTGGATTTTAGTTGAATCATGTAAGCAATTACATAATTTTATTACACAGTTCCCTGATGCAAAATTAATTGTAAACTTAAACAAAGAAGTCTTGTACAACGATCGTACCTTCCCTGAATTTATTTCGAAGTTAATTACAATTATTCGTAGTAAGGTGAAAAACCCATTAATTTTGCAATTTTCAGAAGAAGACATTCAGACCAATCTTGCTGATGCACAAAAAGCATTTATAGAATTACGCAAAAATGGTGCTGATTTAGCATTACGTAATTTCGGCCATTCAATGTATAGCGAGTCATTACTTCGCCAAGTAGATGTAAATTGCTTAACATTGGATAATAGCCTCACGAAGATGTTAGCCAATGATCAATCATGTCTAGAATTGCAGGAAAAAATTGCTGCCTTTAATGAAATCAGAAACGTAGAAATTCTACTACGTGAACTGAATGACATGACGTTGTTTGCCAATGCTTGGAACGTTGAAGCTCGATTTATTCAGGGCGATTACTTCCAGAAAAAACTAGATCATTTAATCGATATTCAAGACCAATAAGGTCTTGGATATTTATGCTGTCTAAAATTGACATTTCATTCAGTTTAAATAGGCACAAAAAAACGGGCATAAAGCCCGTTTTTTTGTTTTGGATATTAACGTTTGATAGAACGTGACATACCAGCAAAACGTTGTTTGAATTTGTCGATACGACCGCCAGTATCAACGTTCTTCTGTTTACCAGTGTAGAATGGGTGGCAAGCAGAACATACGTCTAGGTAAACAGTTTCTTTACCAAGAGCTGAACGAGTTTCGATTACGTTACCACATGAACAAGTAGCAACTAAAGTATCATATTTTGGGTGAATATCGGCGCGCATCGTCGATTACTCCTAAGATTCAAGAAGGTTTAGCTGTCATCGCAATTGATCACTCTTGTAGACATACAAGGAAGGCTTATAAAGCAGATCAACACCATAACAGACCATTCTTTTGGCCCACCGAGACGGATACCGTCAGAGCTAAGCACAACAAGTTGGGCAGTATTATATCTGATATAAATTGATTAATAAATAGAGCTACACCCCTCAATTGATCAGATTCGATAATGCCCTATTCTTTACTCAGTCTTTTCAATCCCACATTCAAATCTAGCAGCTTAGTTCAATAAGCTCGTTTGCCCATTCATACTGAAATTTAAAGTTTACCTGCTTGTTGCTTTGACCAAATATTTGCGATCACTCCACACACCATCAATTGAATCTGGTGGAAAATCATAATCGGTAAAACAATCATACCGAGTGGTTGACCAATAAATAAGATTTGAGCCATTGGTACACCACTTGCCAAGGTCTTTTTTGATCCACAAAAGAATATAGTTTTTTGATCAGCACGATTAAAGCCCAACCATCTAGGGACATAGAGTGCAAGTAACATCACGATAGTCAGTAATACTGAACACGCTACAATCAGTATAAATAAAGTCATTCCACTGACTTGATGCCAAAGACCTGCTACGACAGCACTACTAAAAGCGCCATACACCACCATTAAGATTGATCCTTGATCAAATACTTTAACGATCTTGGGTAGTTTTTTCATATACGGAAAGACCCATGGCCGTAAGACCTGACCTAAGATGAAAGGAACCAAGAGCAATAAAGTAATTTGGATAATCGATGCGGTCGGATCATAATTATGTTGTGATTGCCCCAAGATAAAATAAGCGACCAGTACAGGTGTAATAAACATACCAATAATATTAGAGAAGGATGCGCTACACACGGCACCTGCAACATTACCTTGGGAAACGGATGTAAATGCTATGGAGGATTGAACTGTTGAGGGTAAAAAACACATAAACAAGAAACCCCAGTACAACTCCTTTCCTAACATCGGTACAAGTATAGGTTTAGCCAATAAGCCTAATATTGGAAACAATGCAAATGTAAATGCGAAGACCAGCGCATGTAACTTCCAGTGCATGACTCCTTCTATCACAGCTTCACGTGACAATTTGGCACCATGCAAAAAAAATAAAATCGCAATTGCAGCGGTGGTGACCACACCAAAAATATCTGCCGCCTGCCCTGAAACTGGTAAAAATGTTGCCAATATCACCATAACAAATAAAAGTATCGTAAAACGATCAAGCGCTAACAGTTTCAACATCACTACATCCTGTATTGTTATTTCTAAACTTTATTTCAGACATAAAAATGCCCAACAAGTTAAATTTACCGAGAGGTAAACATTTATCTTACTGGGCATATATAAAAAAGCGAGTGCGATTCACTTATATTCGTTATTTAGTACAATGATTTAGCCTAAATGATAAATATAAAAACATCTCGCTTAGTTATTACGTGCATTGACATCTTGTTGAATCAGTTCGATCTTGTAGCCATCTGGATCTTCTACGAATGCAATAACTGTTACGCCACCCTTCATTGGGCCTGCTTCACGCACTACATTACCACCACGTGATTTAATCTCTTCACACGCTTGATAAGCATCATCAACTGCAATCGCAATATGACCATAAGCATTACCTAGCTCATACTCAGCTGTATCCCAATTGTGAGTGAGTTCAAGTACGGTATGGTTCGCTTCATCACCATAACCTACAAATGCAAGAGTAAAACGACCTTCTTCATAGTCACGTTTACGAAGCAAAGTCATACCGAGTACTTCAGTGTAAAATGCCAATGAGCGTTCTAAATTGCCTACACGTAACATGGTATGCAGCATGCGCATGATTCATTTTCCTAAACATTAATTTTGCTGATTACTATAGGCATTTAAATACAAAAGTTCAATTTGAATACCATTCGTCTTTATGTGCCTAGAAATAACTGAAGTACTATCCTTTAATACTAATGCGATGATACTTATCATTATGCCCATAAAAAAGCTCATCATAATGATGAGCTTTTTTATCTACTTCATATGTCTATTAAAGTCATTTTAACTACTTTTTTGCCCGTGTTCTCTTAGTAGCTTTGCAACCCAAACTACTAAAATTAAAATTGGAATACCGATTAAAGTTGTCATGAGGAAAAATTTTGGATAACCGATATTCGTCACAATCGTGCCTGAATAGCCGCCTAAGATTTTTGGCGTTAAAGTCATTAACGAACTGAAAATAGCATATTGCACAGCAGTAAATGAAACACTTGTTAAACTCGATAAGAATGCAATAAATGCTGCACCTGCTAAACCAGAAGCTAAGTTGTCAACAATAATGGCAAAGTACAACCATTTAGAACTATAAGGTTTAATCACTTTACCTTTTATTTCAACTTCATTTCCCGCTTGAGCCAAGTTTACAGGCTGAATATCAATATCAAGTACACCCGCCATATTCGCAGACGTATTTACATCATATTTGTGTTGCTTTGTAGAAATGACTTTCGTTCCATCTACAACTTGAGTCAATAATTGTTTAGAGCTTGAATTTACCAAAACTTGCCCCGGAATCGTCGCTGTGAAAATACCTTGTTTATCCAGTTTGGCATCGAAAGGTTTCCCATCTAACAACACCTGAATTTTCTGAGCATCACTTAATTCACGATTATAATGTCCACGAACCACAATACCATTGCTCTGCTCATGCGCACTTACAACGTTGTCTGCGGTCACAGGATAAAGCAATAATGCACCTGTATTTTGCGCATCATTTAAGTAAGGAATACTGACTGTAACTGGATACGAATCAGCAATCGAGTAAATAGCTGTTGCTGAAATCTCATGGTTCTGCTTTAACACATCCGTTGGTACTGTAATTTTCCAAGCACCTGTTTCATCAGGAATCGCAACATAATTTTTATCACCCACTTGGACTTTTACTGGATCTAATGATTGACCTGATTTAACTAATCCGATAAAAATCAAATTGGTTGAACTCGCTAAAATCGCACCAACGAACATCAACTTCATAATGTTCATACGCTGTGCAAGCAATCCGCCAAGAAAGCCACCTATAAGGCTAAAAATTACACCATAGACTTTAACCGCTTCAGCAATTTGTTCTTTGCTGAAATTTAAGTCTTGATAAAACACATTGGAAATCACACCTGCAATGATGTCTGAGATGCGATAAAAGCCAATCAACAAAAGTAAAACCAATGCGAGTTTTAACCCATAACGCTTAAAGAAATCTGCAATTGGATTTACCCAAGTTTCATACGCCATTTGCTTGTTCACAGCACCAGTTTTTACCAGTGTTGAACCAACGAGCAATGCGACTGCACCTGAGCCAATGAAACGTACAGCTTCTAAACTAAATAATAAGAAGGAATCTTTAACTTCCCAAGCGGTTTTTAATACCTCCAGCAGACGTCCTGAATAGATATAGCTCAAGACAAAACTAATCACCGAAACGAAAAATACTGCAACCAAACGATAGTAATCACTACGTTTATAATCTTTTTGTTTCCGCTCTACATTTGGCTCACGAATACAAAGTGTGGTGATAATACCGACAAACATGACAGCTGCCATTGCTAAGTAAGTATATTTCCAAGCATCGTATATATAATTACCTTTGGCTGTACCTAAGTAAGCTGCCAAAAATAAAGCCCCCGCACCCGCAACAATCATCCCTATACGGTAGCCCGCATTATATGTAGACGCTAAAACGGTTTGCATTTCTGCTTCAGCAAGCTCGATACGATAAGCATCAATCACAATATCTTGTGTCGCAGCAGAGAAACCGAGTAAAACTGCGCCTGCCGCCATTTGATAAATATAGCTTTGACCTAAGGCTGGATCTGAAAAAGCCATAATACAAATGGCACAGATGATTAAAATCTGCGCGATCAACAACCAAGCTCGACGGCGACCAAGCTGTGAAGTTAAAAATGGAACAGGTAATTCATCAATCAGTGGTGCCCAAACAAACTTAAAGGAATAACCGAGTGCTGCCCAACTGAAAAAAGTTACCGCACTTTTATCAATCCCAGCTTCACCTAACCACAGCGATAAACTTGAAAATATAAGAAGAATTGGAATACCGGCTGAAAAACCGAGAAACAGCATAATCAGCGCACGCCGATCTAAAAACGCAGTAAAAGCAGATTTCCATCCTGAAGCTTGTGTTGTCATGACTCAGATTATTTTTGTCAAAATCGAATGATGCTATTCAATCGCTTAATCAATTTTGTTTCAACAACATTTATGAAATCATTGTTTTATTTTATAGAGAAATAATCAGCTGTTGCTTGATCTTTACCATCAAACCTGTATACCTTTAATCTATATTCTTTATCTTTTGTTTTGGATTCAACAGTGACCCAGCGACTTGAACAAATTCACTCTTCTTTATCAACTACAGTCAACGAAAGCAGCACAAACAATCCGCAAGAAATTCAAACGACTTTAAAGAGCGCATTTGATCAACCAGAAATTCAGAACACGCTAACAAAAACACAATTACCGCCAGAGCAACTCACACACACACCTGACCTAAAAAAAATACCAACATCTACTAAACGTATAAAACCGCTAAATGATTTTTTAGGACAAGATCGTGCACGTGCTTCGGTTGAGGCAGGCATAGCATTGCCTTATTCCGGCTACAATATTTTTGCAGTGGGTACAGCTGGGCTTGGTAAACGCACCATGATTAAGCGTTTATTACAACAGCACGCGAAAAATATGCCAACTCCTTGTGATTGGGTATATGTCAATAATTTTAAATTTCCACGTGAACCTTTAGCCCTTCAGTTCCCAGCTGGGCAAGCTGTTAAGTTTCAAACCATGCTGCATCAAAGCTGGCAAACCATTTTAAAACAGCTTGAACGACGCTTCACTGCTGAAACGTATCACAATCGTATTGAAATGATTCGCCAACATGCCGGTGATGAACAACATCAAGCTTTAATTGAAATTACACGTGAAGGTGAAGACCTCGATCTAAAGCTCATTTCTCAAGATGATGAACATTGTTTCGTACCTGTGCATTTGATTGATGACAAATATCAAGAAATGTCCAAAGAAGACATCAATGCTTTAAATAGTAAGCAGCGCGCCGAAATTGCGTCCAATATGCGTTATATGGATAAAAAACTTGAACGCTTAGGCTTACATCTTGGTGATCTAGAAGATAATGCACGTGATAAAGTTCAATTATTAAACCGTGAAATTGCTAAACAAGTGGTAATTCCACGGATTGATTTAATTCAGAATAAATTTGGATCTGTAGCAGGTTTAGAGAATTATCTTAAATTGTATGCAGACGACATTATTAGTAATGTTGAATTTGTGCTCGAGCAGGAAGAAGATGATTTTACCCCAGGTCAATTCAATCGCATTCCTTCACGTTACCAAGCCAATATCATAGCAAGCCACAAGCCGAATGCTGGCGCACCAGTTATTTTTGAAGACTTTCCAACGCACTACAACTTATTGGGCCATGTTGAACAACTGACTCAAAATGGCACAATTACCACGGACTTTACTTTAATCCGTCCTGGTTCATTGCATAAAGCCAATGGCGGTTTTCTTATTTTAGAAGCTGAGCAATTACTGGAACAGCCGTATGCCTGGCAAGGTTTAAAGCGTGCCTTAAAATCTGGGCAATTAAAACTTTCATCGCTTGAACACATGCTCACTTTAACCGGTAGTATTTCAATTGAACCAGCTGCAATTGATTTAAATATCAAAGTGATATTGCTAGCTGAACCAGATATTTATTATGACATTTTAGAGCTTGAACCTGAGTTAGGCAGTGTCTTTAAAATCCGTGCTGACTTTACAGATACATTACAACGTAATGACATTAATGAGCAGGCTTATATGCAGCTCATTGCCGATTATGTACAAACAGATAAATTATTACCATTTGACCGCAGTGCTTTGGCAGCTTTATTGACCGACTCTAGCCGTCAAGCCGAAGATCAAAGCTCTTTGTCATTACACGCCCTCACCTTGGGTGACTTAATTCGTGAAGCACATCATCACGCTGCACTTTCGGGCGACAAAATGGTGACTGAAAATCACATCAATACCGCACTCGATCACCGTAAGTATCGCTTAGGTTATTTGCGTGAATTGTATTGGCAAGATCTCAGCCGTGGCACACAGTTAATTGAAACCAAAGGACACCGTCTCGGACAAATTAATGCTTTGTCTGTTATTCAATATGCTGATGTTGAATTTGGTTTACCTTCTCGCCTAACCGCATCGGTATATCAAGGTGGTGGAGATATTCTCGATATCGAGCGTAGTGTTGAACTCGGTGGCTCATTACATGCCAAAGGCGTGTTATTAATGTCGAGCTTTCTTAAAGCCCACTTTGGTCGTGAACAAATCTTACATTTCTCTGCTGCCCTCGCCTTTGAACAAAGTTATGGTCAAGTCGATGGCGACAGCGCAACTGTTGCCGAACTATCTGCTTTAATTTCTGCCATCAGCCAACTACCTATTGATCAATCATGGGCACTAACAGGCTCAATGAACCAATTGGGACAAGTACAACCGATTGGCGGCGTGAATGCAAAAATAGAAGGCTTTTACGATGCATGCAAGTTGCAAGGTTTAACCGGCAAACAAGGCGTAATTATTCCACGTCAAAACATGCAACATCTAATGCTACGTAAAGACGTAATCGAAGCGGTAAAACTTGGGCAATTCCACATTCATGCCATTGATACCATCGACCAAGCTTTAGAAATTTTGATGGCTCGCCCTGTGGGCACACTTGATAAAAAAGGACGTTATAGCAAAGGTTCAATTTATGCTGCTGTTATGGAGCAATTAGAATACTGGCAAGCAATTGAAGATGGAGCCGAGTTCGAGGAAGAAGAACCGAAGAAAAAGAAAAAAAAGAAGAAAGCCAAAAAAGACAAAAAGTCCAAAAAAGTAGATACTGCTAAAGAAGCTGAATCGAATGAAGAAAATATCGATGAAGTGAGCCCTAACGCAGAATAAACTTTGAGTGGAAACAATCGTTGAGTTATTCGCCGCACAATTAAATGAAACTTAGATTGTGTCGCGAATTTTCACCTAAATTTTAAATACTTCGTATATTTGAGATATAAAAAAAGCGCCTTCGAGGGCGCTATTTTTATTTGCATATTAGCATTTACACCTGTTGGTACATGCTAATTATGCTTCAGGAGCTGGGCTGTATTGTTCAACTAAAGGTTGTAATTCACCTTTTTGGAACATATCAAGCATAATGTCGCTACCGCCAATCAACTCACCGTTGATCCATAATTGCGGGAAAGTCGGCCAGTTTGCAATTTGCGGGAGAGTTGCGCGAATATCTTGATTTTCAAGAATATTTACATAAGCAAACGGACGACCAATTTGACTGAGTGCTTCTACTGCACGTGCAGAGAAACCACATTGTGGAAATTGTGGAGTACCTTTCATGTAAAGTAGAACTGCATGTTTTGCAATTTGGTCACGAATTAACGCTTCTGTATCGCGTGCTTGTTCAGTCATTGATATATCCTCAATAAATCTGCTTCGCATTATACCCAAAACTGAGTAAAACAATATGACTAAAGCAATATTTCATGTTTTATTTACATTTCAGCTTTTCATTCGGGGCATATTTTGCTTATATAGACCCCTTGATGCTCATATTTAATATGGCGTCTCCTCTATATTATTTCAATCACCTGACAGATAGAGTTAGTCATGAATAACATTACCCTTGCCCCTGTACAAACTGATCAACCATCACATTTGATGCCGGTATTTGGCCGCCAACCGATCAGCTTTGTCCGAGGTCAAGGTGCTCACCTGTATACAGCAGATGGCACAGAATACTTAGATGCACTTACAGGGATTGCTGTATGTGGTTTAGGTCACTCACATCCTGCTGTTACAGCGGCGATTGCTGAACAAGCTGCAACATTAATTCACACCAGTAACTTGTTTGAAGTGCCTTGGCAAACAGCTGCTGCACAAAAGTTGGCTGAAGTTGCTGGTATGGAAGAAGTGTTCTTCTCAAACAGTGGTGCAGAATCAAATGAAGGTGCAATCAAAATTGCACGTAAATTTGGTCATATGCAAGGTGTTGCAAGCCCTAAAATTATTGTTGCTGACCATTCTTTCCATGGTCGTACCATGGCAACACTTTCTGCGACAGGTAACAAAAAAGTTCAAGAAGGCTTTGGCCCATTAGTTGAAGGTTTTATTCGTGTACCTTTCGGTGATATTGAAGCGATTGAAGAAGCGGCGATTCACCACCCTGACATCGTAGCGATTTTAGTTGAACCGATTCAAGGCGAAGGTGGTGTAAATACTGCTCCTCAAGGTTTTAGCTACCTCGAAGAAATTCGCCGTATCTGTAATCAGCACAACTGGTTAATGATGCTTGATGAAGTGCAAACAGGTAATGGTCGTACAGGTAAATACTTTGCATATCAACACACCAATATTGTTCCTGACGTGCTAACTACAGCTAAAGGCCTGGGTAATGGCTTCCCTATCGGCGCAGTCATGACTCAAGGTCGTGGTGTTGGCGTTTTAACAGCGGGTAACCACGGTTCAACTTATAGCGGTACAGCATTAGGTTCACGTGTGGTTTATACCGTGATTGATACCATTCAAAAGGAAAACCTTGTTGAAAATGCTGCAAATATGGGCGCGTATCTTGTTGAGCAATTCACAGAGCAACTTGCGGAGCAAAACGTGACTGTTCGTGGTTTTGGCTTAATGGTTGGTATTGAATTACCAAAAGCTTGTGGCGAACTTGTTGCCATTGCACGTGATGAACACAAATTAATTATCAACGTAACTGCAGGTTCTGTGATTCGTTTATTGCCTACGCTGAATATTACACAAGCTGAAGCAGATAAATTGATCGAACGCATTGTGAAAATGGTAAAAAGCTTTCTAGCTTAATTATCCACGCATAAAAAAGCCGCTTCTAGCGGCTTTTTTTATTGTTATTCAATATAAGACATAGGCTAATTATGATGCGTCTTGGTATACACGTCCGCCAGGTAATTGACTGAAATACTGTTTTAAAGCATCTAAGCAACGGTGGATTTTAGTCGGTTGTTGATCACGCTTACACATCACTGCATATAAGGTAAAAGATGGTAAACGCCATTCAGGTAAAACTTCGACCAAAGATCCATTTAATAAATCTTTTTGAATATCTAAATACAAAATTCGCGCTACACCATGGCCCTGTAAGCACATAGATTTTGCAGCAAGCACATTATTGGTTGTAAATCGTGAATTAACTTCTATATGCGTGCGCTCATGTGTAGACACATGCTCAAAACTAAACTGCTGATAATTTTTAACCAAGTTTATATGCAGTAAATCATGATTTTGTAAGTCTTCTGGACGAGAGATGAGTGACGTCTGATTAATATAACTCGGCGCAGCAACTAAAACTTGCTCAACATGTGCAAGTGGTACGACTTGAAGATTCTGATCCTCAATTTTCGGGCTCATACGCAGTGCAATATCAATACGACCGTCGATCAAGTCAATATATTGATTATCCGCTTCCAAATGTACAGATAAGCTACGGTGTGCAGACATCCAATGTGATAACGCTGGAATCACATGATTAGCGCATAACTCAGGAGTTGAAGCAATTCGAAGCTCTCCAACTAAGTCATCACGTAATTCATTGATGCGAATTTTACCGCGCTCTGCGGCTGATAGCATTTCTTGGCAGCTGTGAAAAAATGCTTGTCCAGCTTCAGTCAAACTTAACTTTCGAGTGGAGCGATGTAAAAGTACAACTTCCATGTCATGTTCTAAGGATCTGATTTGCTGGCTCACGGCACTCGTGGTAATTCCCAACTCACGAGCTGCGCCGCTAAACGAATTTTTTTCTACAACGCAAGCAAAGACACCCATTGCTCGAAGTTGATCTAACATAAATTTCCCTCATAAACTTATGAGAAGCTTCATCTTTTGATAAAAGCAACTCATTGTATTATACGGGGATATTTTGCTTTTGCATTAGTTATTTAATTATTTGGTAAAACACTAGTCGGATTAATTGGTTTACCGTCTAAACGAACTTGAAACTCAAGCATAGTACGGTTTGTACCTGAAGATCCCATTTCACCAATTTGTTGTCCTGCTTTAACAGTTTCTCCACTTTTCACGTTCATTTTACTGTTATGAGCATAGGCCGTAATGTAGCCATTAATGTGTTTTACTAAAATTAGATTACCGTATTCTTTCAAACCATCAGCGGCATAAACCACTTGACCATCTGCCGCCGCAAAAATAGCATCCCCCACATTGCCCGCATAACGTGTTCCCTTCACATTTGAAGCTAAATTATAGCCTTGGAGCACAGTAGGTCGTGCAACTGGACTTACCCAACGTAAACTTGATGAAGTAACAGCAGGCGTTGGTACTGGTGTACGTGTCACAGTTGGTGGTGTCGTTTTTGCAGGAACAACAGGTGCATTTTGTGTTGGTAAAGCAATCGTTTGTCGCTGAATAGGTGCTGCTTGCGTCATCGCTTGTGTTGAAGTAGTACGACGTGCACCACCATTTTTAAGGCGAATTGATTGTCCAACATAGATACGATAAGGCTGCGCAATGTCATTCATTTCAGCAATACTGACATAGCTCAGACCATAACGTGCTGCAATGCCACTTAAGGTATCACCAGAGCGGACAGTATAATAATCTGGCGCTGTCGCATAACGGGTCGCATTATTAATTTGTGGCTTTGACGCACAACCTGTCATAACAACAGTCGTAACAACAGCAGCAGATAAAACAATCGTCTTAAAAAATGCTGCAGGAGCGGCAATAACGCGATCTTGTGACACCAGGGACATCATCTTCCTCACTAATAATTCGAAATAATATAGTCATTATGAATGGGCTAAGATTAGCAAAAAACCGTAGCAAAATAGTGACGGCTTTGCCAATTTCACAAAGTTATAACATTAATACTTACAATTTAGAAAACTCTGCATGCAAGTTATTCAAAATCTCGTAGTTTGTAGCGTCCATTTGTATAGGGGTTACACTGACATAGCCATTTGCGACCGCAAAAAAGTCTGACTCAATATCAGTTAAACCCTTTTTCGGCTCTGCAACTGCCTCGCCTGCTAAACCAATCCAATAAACTTGGCGACCTCGAGGGTCAACATGACTAGTAATTGGCTTAGACTGTAAACGGCGACCTTGATAAGTCACTTTAGTGCCTTTCAATTCAGCCACGTCAGGAATATTGACATTGAAAATATGTCGTGGCGGTAAATTCACCAATCCACCTGCAATAAAGTCATGCACCCATTTCGCAGCAACAGCATAATCTTGAGGATTGTTATAGCTGCGTACATTCGGCCCGGCAAATGACACTGCTATAGCAGGTTGTTTCATCAAACGCCCTTCAAATGCAGCACCTACTGTACCTGAGTACAGAACATCGTCACCTAAATTTGCACCACTATTAATACCACTAACGACGAGATCGAATTCAAAGTCGAATAAACCATTCATGGATAAATAGACACAGTCAGCAGGTGTACCATTGACAGCCCACATATCTGGGGCAATTTCGACAGGTCGTAAAGGACGATCAAGTGTTAAGGCACTTGAAAAACCACTACGTTCACTTTCAGGTGCAACAATCACAACACGACCCAAAGGACGCAATGCGTGTGCAAGTGCTTGGATACCGGGAGCAAAAACGCCATCATCGTTGGCAATTAATATATTCACTGACAAATTCCGTTACTGTTTTAAAATGACTCGCAAGAACATTTTATTGAAATATATGAATAATTATATATATTTACTTTTTAACATCCAGCATAAATATGTGAATACAAATGATTAAAACGATTGCATTACGGGGCATCTTGGGTTTAGGTTTGGCTGCATTGTTATCTCAAGCAGTCATTGCTGACGATGGCTTTACTCAAGATGAAGCAAATACCATCGTGAAAGAAGATATTGCATCGGCTCAAGTCATGGCAGAAGTTTGTCCTGCATTGATTGGTAAAAATGCTAAATTTGATGCAAACATCACTACATTAACCCAATCTTATCTTGCTGATTATTCTGATAAGTCAATGACTTTAGCTAAATTACAAGCAGATTCAGAATACAAATCAGTACTTGAAGAAGCGCGTCAAGCTGTAAAAGAAACGGATAAAAGTGAACAAAAGTCAGTATGTGACGATGTTTTAAATTACGAAGCTTAATTCAGCTTTGATCAAACATTTCATTTACCTATAATTTATAAATTAAGTGTAATGATGTTGCTATAAAAGGATGAAGCAAACACTTCATCCTTTTTTCTTTCACAATTCACCACTTTCTCAACAGCTTCAATACAATTTTCTACTGATTCATAATCAATTTAAGATTAAGCTAAGTCTATTATTTTTATCGCTTTTAAGATTTCAGGTTATTTTAATGAAACATACTTTTATTCAATCTCTTTGTGCCCTTAGTCTTTCTGCTTTTGCTTTTACAGCAATGAGCGCTCATGCAGCAGATGAAAAAATTGAAGTAACACCAACCCCAGCAGTTACAAATCAAGAACTTGCTGCGATTTATGTTCTTTCTGAAGTTTGTCCAAAATTAGTCGATGACAAAGATCAAAACAAATTTAATGCCGGTTATGCAAAATTAGCCAAAGAATATATGCCAAAAGAAAAGAACGCTGTTACAGCTTTAGAACAACTGAGTAAACAGAAAAGTTTTAAAGAAGCTTTAAAGGAAGCCAAGTCCGATGCGAAAAAAGCTGGCGACAAGAAAAACGGCGAAATTTGCAAAGAACTTACCGCTTACAGTAAATAATACCAATTGGTTACAATACTTTTAAAATAAGCTCTAACACCCCATAGAAGTCAGCCTAGCTTTGTCCTAAAATGCTAGGCTCTTTGTGCTTATACCTAAGTTATTGGAACCACCCAGAATGACCCGAAAAACTGCCCTTGCTGCATTGCTATTAGCACCTAGCTTCTCATTTGCGGCAACCGTCTTATCTGCACCTCCAGAATTGAATAATAAATCTTATGTGCTGATGGACTATGAAACAGGGCAAATCCTTGCTTCTAAAAATGAAAACGAAAAATTAGCTCCTGCTTCAATGACAAAAATGATGACAAGTTACATCATTGAACAAAAGTTATTGAGTGGTGAACTGACTGAAGATGAAAAAGTACGTATGAATGAGTCTGCTTGGTGCCGCGGTAGCAGCTCTGAGTCTTGTATGTATGTACCTTTAAATGGCACAGCAACTGCATTAGAAATGTTGCGTGGCATTATTATTCAGTCAGGTAACGACGCTTCTAAAGCAATGGCTGAACATATTGCTGGCAATGAGGGTACTTTTGCCCACATGATGAACCAAGAGGCAAAACGTATCGGCATGGTGAATACTCAATTCATTAATGCAACAGGTATGCCTGCTGAAGGTCATCTCTCTACTGCTAAAGATATGGCTGTTCTTGCACAGCACATCATCCATGACAGTTCAAAATATTATCCAATCTACTCAGAAAAAGAATTTACGTTTAACGGAATTAAACAAGGCAACCGTAATGCCCTACTTTATACCGACCCAAGTGTAGATGGTTTAAAAACTGGTCATACCGATGAAGCTGGCTATTGCTTAACAACGTCTGCTAAACGTGGTCCACTTCGTTTGATCTCTGTGATCTTCGGTGCACCGAGCATGAATGAACGTGCGTCTCAAACACGTGAAATTTTAGCTTGGGGTTATGCAAACTTTGAAACTGTAAAAGTTCAACCTGCTAAACAAGTTTTGGCTAAAGCAAAAGTTTGGTACGGTAAAGACAATGAAGTTCAAATTGGTCTTGCTGAAAACTTTAACGTGACCATGCCTAAAGGCGAAGCAAACGCGATTAAAACTCAATTGGTTGTTCAACCAAAATTAACTGCGCCTTTAAAACAAGGTCAGGTTGTGGGTAAATACGTTGCGACACTCAACGGCAAAGTGATTGCTGAAAAACCACTTGTAGCTTTACAAAATGTTGAAGAAGCAGGCTTCTTTGCCAAAATGATTGATCACATCAAACAGTTTTTTAGCAACTTATTCTAAGTTTTAAACACATTTAAAATTTAAGACTAAAGTGAAGGCATCCATATTTCGGTATGGGTGCTTTTTTCATTTATACTCCTTCAATATAAATATTGAATGATGACGTCTTATGGCTAAAAACATCCGCCCTTATCTTGAACATCACCCTAAAATTGACGCAACTTGCTACGTTGATGAAATGTCTGTGGTGATTGGTGAAGTAACGCTTGCGGAAAATGTTTCGGTTTGGCCATTTGCTGTGATTCGTGGCGATGTTAATCATATTAAAATTGGACGTAACTCCAATGTGCAAGATCATGCCATGTTGCATGTGAGTCACAAAAAAGCGGATAAACCTGAAGGTTCACCACTGATTATTGGTGAAGATGTGACGATTGGTCATCATGTCAAACTACATGGCTGTACTATTGGCAACCGTGTGCTTGTAGGTATTAGCACGATTATCTTAGATGATGTGATCGTTGAAGATGATGTGATGATTGGTGCAGGTTCACTTGTTCCGCCGCGTAAGCGCCTGGAAAGTGGTTATTTATATGTGGGTAGCCCTGTACAAAAAGTTCGCCCTTTAACAGATAAAGAAAAAGAATTTTTGCCTTATTCGGCACGTCATTATGTGAAAGTGGCGAATAATTATCTTGATCAAAGTGAATAATCGACAGCTTTATTTTTTACACTTTTTTATTGCATCGTTTTATTAATAGACTAATTCAAACACAGAGTAACAATTTAATGTTGGTTAAAACTTATACTCTATTATTTAGCAAAATACTTTTCACTGGCATCATTTTAAGTTCTACAACTGCTTTTGCAAATTCACCGCAGTGTAAAGATGACTATGAAAAATTCATTGCCAAAGAGATTAAAGAAATTGGTTCAGCCTTCAATACAGGTAATTATGCATTAATCGCAGAAAAAACAGATTCATCTCTGATTAATTTTGCTGGTGGTACAGAAAAATATAACGCCATATTAGAACTTGCTGCAAATTCATTTAAGCAAAATAAAATACAAGTGACTAAAGTTGACACTTATCCTCCAAAACAAAGTTATATCATTGGCAAAAATGAGTTTTGTGCCGTACCCAAGCAAATCACAATTTCTATGAATGGCCGTAAAATGACGGGAGATCTTTCCTTTATGCTTGCAGTACGCCCTATTGATAGCAAAGAATGGAAATATATTGATGGTGTAGGTCTGCAAAAGAATCCAGATATGATCTATACCCTGTTCCCTGATTTACCTCGTGATAGCAAAATTCCGTTCATTGAGTAAAAAATTTTAACTATTAACATTACAGCGTTTAAAGTTATCCCTTAGATAGGCTGTAATGTTAATTCAATTAAAACTCCGTAAAGGTTATTTGAAAAAATCAACATAGCCACCGCCCCCTAAATTTTGTAGAATAGCGTTTTTAACCCATGGTGCTTTTCTATGACCGCTTGGACTGCTCACGTCACTGTTGCGACAGTCGTTGAAAAAGACGGAAAATTCCTCTTTGTTGAAGAACATACAGAAGGTGTTACGCACACTGTATTTAACCAACCTGCAGGTCATGTCGAGTGTGGCGAAACGCTGATTGAAGCCGCCATTCGCGAAACCATGGAAGAAACAGGTCACGATGTAGAGATCACCCACCTTTTGGGCATGTATACGTATACCCCACCAATGTTCCCTGATCGTACCTATTACCGCTATTGCTTTTTAGCTAAAGATATTCAACACCATGTCGATGCTCAGTTAGATACGGGCATTGTTGGTGCTGTTTGGATGACTTTAGATGAACTGATTGAGTCAGCACGTGCACGCAGTCCATTGGTGATTAAAGCTGTGCAAGATGCCCTTTCAGGTCAAAAATATCCTTTATCGCTCATTTACGAGCACCAAAATTCTCCCTTAATTTCAAATTTGGATGCTTAATCCTATGCAACAACGTGTCATCGTCGGTATGTCTGGTGGTGTAGATTCCTCTGTGTCTGCAGCACTTCTTCTTCAACAAGGCTATCAAGTTGAAGGTCTTTTCATGAAAAACTGGGAAGAAGATGACGGCACGGAATACTGTACGGCAATGGAAGACCTTGCCGATGCACAAGCCGTATGCGACAAAATTGGAATCAAACTACATACTGCCAATTTCGCCATGGAATATTGGGATCGCGTATTTGAACACTTCCTACAAGAATATGCAGCAGGTCGTACCCCTAACCCAGATATTTTATGCAATAAAGAAATTAAATTCCGTGCGTTTTTAGACCATGCTGTGAACTTAGGTGCAGACTTTATTGCAACAGGTCACTACTGCCGTCGTGGTGAAACACTTAAAAATTCACGTGGTGAAGAATATGCACCGCTGCTACGTGGCGTAGACCAAAATAAAGATCAAACTTATTTCTTACATGCAGTGCATGGCCGCGAAATTAATAAGACTTTGTTCCCTGTTGGTGAAATTGAAAAACCACAAGTTCGCAAAATTGCTGAAGAATTAGGTTTAGCGACTGCGAAGAAAAAAGACTCTACTGGCATCTGCTTTATTGGTGAACGTCGCTTTAATGACTTCTTGAAGCAATATTTACCTGCGCAACCCGGAAAAATCGTATTAGATACCGGTAAAGAGGTTGGTGATCATCACGGCTTAATGTACTATACGCTCGGCCAACGCGGCGGTATAGGTCTTGGAGGACTCAAAGGTGCTGAAGAAGGTGCTTGGTTTGTGCTTCACAAAGACATTGAGGGTAATCGCTTAGTGATTGGCCAAGGTCATGAGCACCCACTCATGCAAAGTACCATTTTATGGTCTGAAGCGATTGATTGGGTTGCAGGCGAACAAGAAATACCTGAAACAGGTTTTCGCTGTACGGCTAAAACACGTTATCGCCAACCTGACCAACAATGTACATTATTTAAAGACCCTGCTGCACCAAACGGTGTACGTGTCGAGTTCGATGAACCACAACGTGCCGTGACACCGGGTCAAAGTGTGGTGTTCTACACTGGTGAAGTTTGTTTAGGTGGTGGTGTGATTCATCATACCAATGCCCCTAAACCGGATTTTATTTCATAAGGATTGTTTCGGATGACAGAGTTACCGTTTCAACAGCCTCAAACTCTGAATACTCGCCAAAATCGCGCATTGGCGTTAGCTGCTGTTTTTCAAGCAACACAGCTAACCCATATGACCGCGTTGACGGGTACGCAAAGTATTGGTGAAAGCGGTAATTTTTATTTTGAACATCTCATCAAAGCCAGTTTGAATATCCGTCCTAAATCCAATCAGTCCAATCAAACGCTCGATTTTTTTGATAAATTGGCGGATATTTCTCTCGGTTTAAAAACTTTAGAAAGCAGCATTACCCAGCCATTTAACACTTCCCCAAAATCTAGATTGCCTAAACTTGCAAATACCAAGCTACCAATGACCTATGCAATGACTTTATTGCAATTAGAAAAAAAAGTGTATAGCAATCCGAAGTTCGTTGAAATTATTGAACAATCCCAACAAAAAATTCTTAGACAGCTCTCCTTTTTCGATAATAATTATTTACATCCAAGTATCATTGCCAACCTTGCTCAAACATATATTGAAACTGCTGGATCAATTAATCCACGCATTATGGTTCGAGGCAACGCTGAAGCATTTAAAGATACAGCACATACCAACCGCATTCGCGCGACATTATTCACAGGCTTACAAATGGCTCACTTGTGGCGTCAGCTCGGCGGTAGCTCGTGGGGTATGATTTTCAGCAAGCGCAAGCTGCTCCAAGATATTCAAGATCTCGCTCGTTTACAGTATCAGGTGGTTTAACTGATGGCTGTGATGAACTTTGTTTTACGTTTAATTCCAATGTTTAAGGAATCGCTATGAACGCTTTAACCGCACTTTCTCCATTAGATGGACGCTACGCTAGCAAATGTGATGCTCTACGTCCTTTCCTCTCTGAGTTTGGTTTAATCCATGCTCGTGTGACTGTTGAAGTGCGTTGGTTACAAGCGCTTGCGAACCGTCCAGAAATCACAGAAGTTCCAGCATTCAGTGCTGAAACAAATGCAGCACTTGATGCAATTGTTGCGAACTTCTCTGAAGAAAATGCAAACCGCATTAAAGAAATTGAACGTACAACGAACCATGACGTTAAAGCGGTTGAGTACTTCTTAAAAGAGCAAATTGCTCACATTGATGAACTTAAAAATGCAGGTGAATTCATTCACTTTGCATGTACTTCTGAAGACATCAACAACTTGTCTCATGCTTTAATGCTTAAAAATGGCCGTGAAGTTTTAGTTGCCGCTATGCAACAAATCATCGATTCAATTGTGGCTTTAGCTGAAACACATGCTGAACAACCAATGTTGTCACGTACACACGGTCAAACTGCTAGCCCAACAACTTTGGGTAAAGAAATGGCGAACGTAGCTTACCGTTTAGCGCGTCAAATCAAGCAATTCAAACAAGTTGAACTTCTAGGTAAAATTAACGGTGCTGTAGGTAACTACAACGCTCATTACTCTGCTTACCCTGAAATTAACTGGCCTGCTCATTCTCAAGCTTTTGTAGAGTCTTTAGGTTTAACCTTCAACCCGTACACGACTCAGATTGAACCGCATGACTACATGGCGGAACTTTTTGATGCACTACGTCGTTTCAATACGATTTTGATCGACTTTAACCGTGACGTTTGGGGATACATCTCACTTGGTTTCTTCAAACAACGTTTGAAAGAAGGCGAAGTTGGTTCTTCAACAATGCCACATAAAGTTAACCCAATTGACTTCGAAAACTCTGAAGGTAACTTGGGTATTGCGAATGCGGTATTGGCTCACCTTGGTGAAAAACTTCCTGTATCTCGTTGGCAGCGTGACTTAACTGACTCAACTGTGCTTCGTAACATGGGTGTTGGTTTTGCACAAAGTTTGATTGCATTTGAAGCTTGCTCTAAAGGTATTGGCAAACTTGAATTGAATGCTCAACGTATTCTTGAAGACCTTGACCATGCTCAAGAAGTTCTTGCTGAACCAATTCAAACTGTAATGCGTCGTTATGCAGTTGAAAAACCATACGAAAAACTTAAAGCGCTTACTCGTGGTCAAGCAATGACTCGCGACATGATGGTTGATTTCGTAAACGGTAACGAGTTAGAAGCTGTTCCAGCGGCTGACCGTGCACGTCTTGCTGAAATGACACCTGCAACATATACAGGTAACGCTTCAACTCAAGCTGCTCAAGTGAAAGATTTAATTGCTAAGATCTAACGTCTAAAATCTAATTTTAGATAGATAAAAAACGAGGCTTAATGCCTCGTTTTTTATTGCGCCAAATTATTCAGATAAAGGACAATATTTTGCCCAATCATCTTTCATGCGCTGTAATTCACAACCGGTTAACACATCACTGAAATAGATATAATAGGTCACGTCTGGATATTGAATTTCATGGCGAAAAAGCATTCCACGTAAAGACACAGAAAGTTCTTCAGGAAAGTCATCTTCTAAGTACAGCTCTTCAAAATCATAATTAAAATAACAGTTTTGTTTCGCTTCAAATGCTTCGATTACAGCCATTTGCAAATCCTAAAATTCTATCATTTGGAAATTCATCTAGTTTAACGGATTCAACATACAATCTCGCTGAATATATATTTTCAACTTCGAAATGAGCTACAAACATAGGTAATCCCCCCTAAAAATAATAGGATCTAAAAGTAGAATTTTCTCTTAAGATACGAGCAGGAGATTCTGCATGAAAACATCTAAATTTACTGACAGTCAGATCATGTCCATCTTGAAACAGGCAGAATCTGGCACACCTGTAGCGACCCTTTGCCGTGAACACGGCATGAGTAATGCTACCTTTTATAAATGGCGTGCCAAATATGGTGGTATGGATACATCATTAATGGCTCGACTGAAAGAGCTAGAAGCCGAAAATACCAGACTTAAAAAGATGTATGCGGAAGAGCGATTAAAGGCCGAAATCATCCAGGAAGCGATGGCAAAAAAGTGGTAAAGCCATCTTGCCGGCGTAAGATGGCACAACAGGCAGTTGCCCAGCATGCCATTAGTATTCGTTTGGCTTGTAAAGCATTTGGCATTAGTGAAACCTGCTACCGCTATCAAGCCAAACTCAGC
>NZ_VOYM01000061.1:0-23243 GCF_013420285.1 Acinetobacter sp. YH01019 | reverse complement strand
TAATTTCGACTGATCAACTAGTAAAAATCCACACAAGTTGTTCTTCATAATCTCTTAATGATCTTTCTAATACCTCGTCAGTATTAGATGCTGGACTTCAATAAACTTAACAACTCAACGCTTCGCGTTTCGTTCGTTTCCGTCTATCTCGTCGGTATGGGGTGCATTCTAGAGCATTTCAGAATCATTGCAACCCCCAATTCACTATATTTTTCACGTATGTATCTTTTATAGTCATTTTTGCTAAAAAAATTGTATTTTTACTTATTTTTTAGCCATTTTTTATAAAAAAAATCATTTTATTTGGGATTTTATTTATTTAAATGATCTCTGAAAGAAAAATACTTTCAGAGTTTTTAGATCTAAGTCACCCACCTTAGTTCAAAAAACAATCTAACCACCCTATCCACCAAATCCTACACTGTAATAAAGTGCTTTTACGTTGCTTAAAGCTTCAAATCCAAGCTAAATAACCTCAAAAAACATTTTTAAATTAAATAGCCATCCTAAACAGTGATCATAATTATTATTCTTTCATCCACTTTTATATATTTAGATACTTTTATTCATACTCGCAGACTAAATATTGCATCACATCTAAAATTGCTTGCTGTTTACCAATAAAGTCTTCTGCGGAAAAAAATAATTTTGCTCGTTTAGGTAATTGCTCACGCACTAATGCAAAGAGTTGATACTTTGCTGCTATATCTAATGCGTCGAATTGTTGCTTGGTTTGTGCAAATAACTGTTGTTTCATCTGCATTGGCTGATATTCAAATAAAAATCTTAATATTTCATCAATTTGTTCATCTTTATTCTGTGTATCGTAATAGCTCATTGACTACTCTTATTTTTCATTTGGACTTATTGTTCCATAAGCCTACTTTTCCCAAAAATCATTTTAATTACATCTATAGTCACTTTTTCTGATGAAGCACATATCATCTAAACAATCACTAATAACGATCATTTAGCAAAATATGGGCTATTTTTCGGCTATAGCAGCATAGAAGCGATAGATTTGATCACTTAGACTGCTTTTTATTTCAGCTATAACCATGCCTGCTCACTTTCCTTCTCGACTAATGCTTTTACTGTCTGGACTTATCTTATTGGCGTTTGGCGTAGTGCTGTCTATCCACTCACAACTCGGCACCTCCCCTATTTCCTCAGTCCCTTATAGTTTTAGCTTTATATTCAACATGAGTGTGGGCACATTAACAGTACTCATGCATATAGTGATGATTGTGCTGCAAATGCTGATTTTAAGATCGCGTTTTCAATGGGTGCAGTGGTTACAACTGCCTATTGGCGTTGTTTTTGGCATATTTATCGATGGGTTAATGTGGCTGACACAAGGTTGGAGCATTGAAAACTACGCTTTACAACTCATAGCTTGCCTCATGAGCTGTTTAATTACGGCCTTTGGCGTATGTTTGGTGGTGAAAGCCAATTTAGTCTTTCTTGCGGCTGAAGGTTTATACCAAGCTATCGCGATCCGCTATCAACTCGAATTCGGTAACTGTAAAACCTATGGAGATATTGTTTTAGTGAGCATTGCGGCACTTGCAAGTTGGATCGTGCTTCATGAAGTGATTGGGGTACGTGAAGGCACTATTATCACCGCACTTTTGGTCGGCACATTAGTGAAACGAATTTTACCAAAATTGAGTTTTATTCAACTCAATGCCAAGGCTTAAAGATTTCGTGCAGCTGTTTTAAATACTACGTTATATAGACACCTTACTATATAGAACAATAAGATCATGAATACCAAAGCTCCCAAAACGGGGGCTTTTTTATGATTAGCACAAATGATAGGTCGATATCGCATGTATAAAAAGATATAGAAATGAAATTGAAGATATAAAAAAGGGAAAGATCTCTCCCAAAATCTCTCCCTTAGAATTGAATCTTTAGTCGATCCATCGTGTAGTTATTATAGTTATCTGTTTACTTCACTAAAAAAAGAGTCCCTTGGGGAAGAGACTGATAAAAAGTGGAGTTATCGTTATGTACCCTCTAGATGGTATATAAATTCTCTAGATGAATAAATCTTATACATAATGTTCAGGAAATGCAACACATTTGGCAAAATTTAAGTATTGTTTTTATAAGGTTTTTTTTGAATTTGCTTATTTATATTATTCATATAACAAATGTATAAAAAAAGCAGGCGGAAGCCTGCTTTTAATTCAATAACTTAACTAAAAATTCAAGAATTTATTAGTCGGTAAAAGTGACTTTTGCAATCGCTTTTTTGCTCGCTTGAATGATTAAAGTTTTGTTTTCTGACACAGCATAACCCGCATCAACCACTTCCCAGTCTACTTTTACCGCACCGCGACCAATTGCATCTTTTGCTTGTGCCGCATTTTTGGTTAAACCAGCTTCACGCAGAATAGACGTGATAAAGATTTCACCACCAAATGCACCACGAGAAATCGTCACTTCAGGTGTACCTTCAGGTAATTCACCCTCTGTAATCAAGTTACCTGCACCTTTATGCGCGTTCGCCGCTGCTTCAGCACCGTGGAATCGTTCAACTAATTCAAGCGCAAGGATTTTCTTCACATCTTGTGGATTACGACCTTCAGCCACTTCTTTGAGCAATACTTGAATCTCTTCAACAGTTTTAAAGCTCAACAAGTCAAAATAACGTTCAATTAATGCATCTGGCATTGAAAGTACTTTTTGGTACATCGCACCCGGTGCATCAAAAACTGCAATATAGTTGCCTAACGATTTAGACATTTTATTTACGCCGTCTAAACCCTCAAGAATAGGCACAGTAATACACACTTGTGCGTCTTGATCATAACGACCTTGTAAGGTACGCCCCATCAACAAGTTAAAGGTTTGGTCTGTACCACCTAACTCAACATCTGCATGCAATGCAACCGAGTCATAACCTTGTACCAATGGATACAAAAATTCATGAATCGCAATTGGCTGATGACTATTATAACGTTTTGTAAAGTCATCGCGCTCTAACATACGTGCTACAGTTTGCTGTGACGCCAACTGAATTAAGTCAGCAGCAGATTTTTCTGCAAACCATTCTGAGTTAAAAACAACTTTCGTTTTTGCAGGATCAAGAATTTTAAATACTTGTTCTTGATATGTTTTTGCGTTTTCTAATACTTTTTCGCGCGACAATGGCGGACGCGTTGCGCTCTTACCCGTTGGGTCGCCAATCATTGCAGTATAGTCGCCAATCAAGAAGTAAACTTCATGACCTAAGTCTTGGAATACTTTTAATTTATTAATTAAAACCGTATGACCTAAATGCAAATCTGGTGCTGTAGGATCAAAACCCGCTTTAATTTTAAGCGGACGGTTTTCTTTTAACTTTTTAAGAAGATCTTCCTCAGAAATAATTTCATGAGTGCCTCGTTGAATGAGGGCAAGTTGTTCTTCAGCCGGCAGGAAATTTGACATCACAAAACCCAAACACATCAGTTATTCAATTTGTGCGATATACTAACACTTTTTCAGCATATTGCAGGCTTAAGAATCATCATGACAGCGATCTATATTGGGGTAATGACCGGCACGAGTATGGATGGTGTCGATATTGTTGCTGCTTCTTTTGATCCTTTAGAGATTCACGCGACACTCACCCTTCCTTTTGATCCAGACCTTCGCGATGAACTCATGGCACTCACTTTGCCAGATGACAACGAAATTGATCGTATGGGTAAAGCCGATGTCGCACTGGCTCAAATGATTGGTCATGGCATCAATGAGATGATTGAGAAAAATCAGCTTGATCGTAGTCAAATCAAAGCCATTGGTTCGCATGGTCAGACTATTCGACATCGTCCTGAACATGGTTTTACTCTGCAAATTGGTGATCCCAATATTATTACTGAGCTCACTCAGCTCCCAGTAATTTCAGATTTTCGCCGTCGTGATATGGCTGCAGGTGGTCAAGGGGCACCGTTGGTACCTGCATTTCATCAAGCGCTCTTCCAACACGATAGTATTCACCGTGTGATATTAAATTTGGGTGGTATTGCCAATGTTAGCATGTTGCCTGCAGGTCAACCTGAAGCCGTGTATGGCTTTGATACAGGTCCAGCTAACATTTTAATGGATGCTTGGTGTGAACGTTATACTGGCCAGCCTTATGATGAAAATGGTAACTGGGCGGCTTATGGTCAACCTATTCGTAGCTTACTCGACCGCCTGCAAGCTCATGAATTTTTTTCTAAAGAACCACCCAAAAGTACTGGTCGTGAAGACTTCAATCTAGAATGGCTTGATGAACAGATTTTGGATTGGCGCGGAGATCTCGAATATGACGAGCTTGAAGATACGCCTGAAAATATTCAAGCAACACTCATGAAACTCACCACACGTGCTATTAAAAAAGCGATTTACCGCTCAGATATGGACACAGGTGAAGTGTATGTCTGTGGTGGCGGTGCATATAACTCACATTTATTGGAGCAGTTGCGCTGGCGTTTACGTAAACATGAATGGACAGTACAAAGTACCGCAGATTTAGGTTTAAGCCCGACTTGGGTTGAAGCGACTGCTTTTGCTTGGTTAGCGATGCGTTTTATAAATCAATTGAGTGGAAACTTACCTAGCGTAACAGGTGCTGCGGGCTACCGCATTTTAGGCACCATCACTGCTGTTTAACCCTCATCTGCATCATTAAAACCAAATAAAAAAGGTCTGCTGAAGCAGACCTTCTTATTACACGCATTACAAAAGAAACCGCTAAAGTTAATTCATCATTGCTTTCGCATTTTCGTTACGGAACGCACGCAAAATTTGTTGACCTGCACGACCTGTCGGACTCAAACCAAGTCGATTTTGTTCCTGACGAATCGCTTGGCGGGTTTTATCACCAATTAACCCATCCACTTTGCCAATGTCATAACCACGATTGAGCAAGAACTGTTGAATTTCACGACGTTCAGCACGTGAAGTACCTGGATCATCAGTTGGCCAAGTTGCCATAATAGCGCCCTTGCCTTGTAAACGATCCGATAAATGCGCAATCGCTAAAGCATAACTTTCTGCCGCGTTATAACTATAAATGGCATCAAAGTTTTTAAACACTAAGAATACTGGGCCACTTGCACCTGCTGGAGCCATCAATCCTGCTTGGCTCGAGCCTGAAAGATTACCTTGAATTAAAGCCGTCCCATCTGCACGAACCAAACCACGACTCATCCAGCTGTCTAAAGACTTTTTATTACGGCGACTTTCTCCACTGATCGACATGCCATCCGGAATTTTGACTTCAAAACCCCACGGTTGACCAGTTTGCCAGCCTCGTTTTTTTAAGAAGTTCGCAGTTGATGCCAAAGCATCGGTAGTACTCGAAACCAAATCACGACGGCCATCGCCATCAAAGTCGACAGCCAACTCTTCATAAGTACTTGGCATAAATTGGGTATGACCAAATGCACCCGCCCATGAGCCTTTCAACTGTGATTCATTTAAATCACCACGCTGCAAAATCCGCATAGCAGCAAAAAACTCACCACGGAAATAACTTTGACGTCGCCCCTCACAGCTCAAGGTACCTAAAGACTGTAATAAAGGATAAGTTCCTGCAATATCACCAAAATTACTTTCCACGCCCCAAACAGCAACCACAGTTTCCGCAGGCACACCATAGGCTGCTGCCACACGGTTTAAGACTTCTCGGTGCTGCGCTAATTTTTGCTGACCGAGTTGCACCCGCTCTTCATCAACTAAACCAGATAAATAATCCCAGATCGGTGTGGAAAATTCGGGTTGATAGTTCAATTTTTCAATGACTGAATAGTCTGGGCTTAAATTTTGCGTATATCGATCATACGTCGAGGCACTCACACCCGCATTGATCGCTTGTGAGCGCAAGTTGGCAAGACAACTTTGAAAATTATTTTTTGGCGCGACGCTATTCATCGCAGGCATGCTTGACGCATTGACGGACTGACCATTAATAATCAACTCGGCATTTGCCTGAGTCATTGCCAAAAAAGCAGTCCCGAAAACAAATCCTAAGTGATGTTTCATACCCTTAATCTTTTTTTGAATTTAAATTGTTGTTTTAACAATAGCAGCTCAAAACAAAAGTTAAAGGTTCAAAACGTAAATTTAAATTCATATTTTCTACTTATTTAAATTCATTTTTAAAATTTGAATTCAAATACAGTTATCCACAAGGAAAATTTTAAATTCATTTATAAAAAAATAGCACTTCAAATTTAAATTCAAAACTTTTAAATTTAAAAATATAAATTCATTAAACCAAAAGTTATCCACAAAAATTTTCTTTCACATTTATTTTTAAAATCAAACTATTATAAAGTCAAAACAACAAATTTTTTGCATTTTAAGCACATCCATTAATTTGAATTCATAGGGTTTAAATTCAAAATATTTTTAATGAATTCATTTTTTCAAATTTAAATTCACAAACTTTGAATTCATTGCTTTGGTTGTAGGTTTTTTGAATTCAAATTCATTGTTTAAATTTAAAAACAAAATTTGAATTCAAAAAGGCATTATTCTTTTTAGATGCTGCCAGACTATACATAGAGCTATAAGCACAACAAAGATGCGATAGTTAACGCAGAATATTTATAAATGACTGAACACTTTATGATCAATGGTTTCTTATCGTTTCACCGATAAACGGTGTGGTATTACAAAGAGGCGCAATAATGCCCGAACTGTAAACATAAAAAAAGCGGCCATTTGCATGACCGCTTTTTTATCATTCAAACTTGCGTTTAAATGCTCATATCTTCGCTAAGTGCCAGTGGATTCGGCAAAATTTTCGCCAATGCACGACATAAAGGCGTCAATTCAGCACTATCATTCGGCATAAGAGTAATGTGACCAATTTTACGACCTTCGCGCTCTGTTTTGTTATACAGGTGCATATGTGCGCCATTGAGCGCCAATACTTCTTCAGACTTCGGATATTGACCAATGATGTTAATCATCACAGTTGGGCGAACCACCTCAGTCGAGCCTAAAGGCAAACCTGCTACAGCACGAATGTGATTTTCAAACTGTGAGCACACAGCGCCTTCAATTGACCAGTGACCTGAATTGTGCACACGTGGTGCCATTTCGTTGGCATACAAACCTTTGTCCGTCACAAACAGCTCTAAGGTCAACACACCCACATAATTCAAATGATTAAGCAGGCGGGTGATGTAGTCTTGCGCTACAGGTTGTAAATCTACACTGTTCGGTGCAGGAACAATAGAGTGTGACAAGATGCCGTTATGGTGGTGGTTTTCAGCCAGTGGCCACGTTTTCACATCACCATCTTGACCGCGTACCGCAATGATTGAAACTTCACGTGAGAAGGTTACAAAGCTTTCGGCAATCAATTCACCCGCGGGGCCAAGTTCCGCCCAAGCTTGGTCGATTTGATCGGCTGTACGCAGTACAAATTGACCTTTACCATCGTAACCACCACGTGAAGTTTTCAGTACGATTGGTAAACCCAGTTCAGCTACAGCAGCTTGCAGGCTTTCCAATGAAGTCACTGCTTTATACGGCGCAACTGGAATCGCCAATTCATCAAATAGTGCTTTTTCAGACAAACGATGTTGAGCAATCGCTAAAGCTTGACGAGGAGGGTGCAAATCTTTGTTTTTGGTCAAAACATCAACATCAGTCAAAGGCGTATTTTCAAACTCTAAGCTGAAAACATCGGCACTGTTGATGAAGTCTTGTAAACCATTTTGTGCTTGCGTCGAAATCACTTGACCCAAAGCAGCGGATGGACAATCTGTGCTGGCTTCAAAGAAGGTACATTGAATGTTTAGTGGAAGCGCTGCTTGCGCCATCATTCGACCGAGTTGGCCACCACCAAAAATACCAATGGTTTTGTTCATAACATCTGTCCCGTATTAAGCTTGGCTTTAGTTTTGACCCGGAATATTTTTGCTAGCAACTTTTTCAGTTTGCGCTGCACGGAAATCCGCAACATTTTTGGCAATCTCAGGGCGTGTTAAACCTAAAATCTGTGCTGCCATAATTGCCGCATTGGTTGCACCAGCTGGGCCAATCGCCAAAGTACCGACTGCAATACCAGCAGGCATTTGTACAATCGAAAGCAGTGAATCTACACCATTTAAAATTGATGATTTAACCGGTACACCCAGTACAGGAAGATCAGTCTTTGCTGCACACATACCTGGCAAATGCGCTGCGCCGCCTGCACCAGCAATAATCACTTGAATCCCACGATCACGTGCAGTTTCAGCATATTCAAATAAACGATCTGGAGTACGGTGTGCAGACACCACTTCCGCTTCAAAAGGGACGCCAAGCTGTTTCAGCATATTGGCAGTGTTTTCTAGCGTTGCCCAATCTGATTGAGAACCCATGATAATTCCAACGAGAGGAGTGTCTTGTGAAGCGGCCGCATTCATTGCAATGTTTCCAGAGATTAAAGTAAGAGAGAGTAAATCTCGACTAGAGCCAAGCTTTAATAAGAACCCCATATTATAGACTGAAAATTCATCTCAATAAAATTTAACGGTTGTCTTTAAAAGAAAACTTCATAATTTTTTTATGAAAATAATTTTATTTTTTTCAATTTTATTAAAACTTTCATTAAATCAATATGTATAAGATGTTTTAAACATGAAATAGCTCTACGTAATTCTCGCTCTAAGTATAAGTACTCAGAGCTTTACTCAAAAGATTCAACTCAACATCAATCTACCTGGAAAAGACTTGAGCCAATTACAGCAACAAAAAGGCGATAATACTCCAATTAACCCTAATGGCTTTTTTTATGAAAATTTTGAATTCTCGAAAAATCAGCCATTGAAGTAAATAATTATATTTTTGACTACGAAGGTTCCACTGCAAGAGACCCTGAGTGGAGTAAAGTACTAAAATGCCCGCAAACACGCATCGGTTAAATGATGAAATACGTATTTGTTAAATTTAAGCGCTGCGAAATACGAAATACACACACCCTAAAAGGCATAAACCCGCCCATAAATAATCCAATTTAAAGGGTTGTTTAAACAGAAAAATCATAAATGGGACAAACACCAATAAAGTCACGACTTCTTGGGTAATTTTCATCTGTCCCAAAGACCATCCATGTTTTGCCAACAAACGCGTTGCTGGAATCATAAAACTGTATTCGAGTAGCGCAATTGCCCAACCAAATAAAATCGCTTGCCACAAAGGCGCATCATGCAAAAACTTGAGATGACCATACCAGGCCAATGTCATAAAACAATTGGAAATCAGCAACAAAAATAGCGCTAAAGACATAAAGGAGCAGACCTGAAAAATTTAGGTTTTATTGTACGGATTTCAGACTTAAATTCAGCATATGTACTGGTTTTTTTCATGCAGTTAGACATCGAAAAAAGGGCAGACCTGTCAAGGAGATTCACCAGCGATTTTTTATCGATGACGATACAAAAAAATCTATCTTTTAGCTAAGACCCTTGCTATGGTTGCTTTCAAATTGAAATAAATCTGACAACAGCCCTAAAAACAAGGTGATGTGTCTATAAAAGAAGTGGAGTAATAAGGAATGCATCTGCATATTTTGGGTATTTGTGGCACCTTCATGGGATCATTAGCACTGCTTGCTCGTGATCTAGGACACAAGGTGACGGGTTCAGACCAAAATGTCTATCCACCCATGTCGACCCAACTTGAAAATGCAGGCATTACCTTAATGCAAGGTTATGACCGCAGCCATTTACAACCGCATCCAGATCTTGTGATTGTTGGTAATGCCATGAAGCGTGGCATAGATGCAGTTGAATATATGCTCAATGTTGGTCTTCCTTATATTTCAGGCCCACAATTCCTTGCTGACCATGTATTACAAGGCAAGCATGTCTTAGGTGTTGCAGGCACACACGGTAAAACGACAACAACGACCATGCTCGCTTGGGTCCTCGATCAAGCAGGTTTAGAGCCAGGCTTTTTGATTGGCGGTGTGCCATTGGGTTTCACTGAGAGTGCACGTTTAGGCGGTGGAAAATACTTCTGTGTTGAAGCAGATGAATACGATTCTGCATTCTTCGACAAACGTTCGAAGTTCGTGCATTATCATCCAAAAACGGCGATTTTAAATAACCTAGAATTTGATCATGCCGACATTTTTGATGATTTGGCTGCGATTCAAAAACAGTTCCATCATTTAGTACGTACGATTCCATCTGAAGGTCGCATCATTGCACCTATTACAGAAACCAATATTGACGAAGTGCTTGAACAAGGTTGCTGGACACCTGTGGTACGAACCAGCCTAGATGCCAATGAAAAGTCTGAACTGTACGCAGAACAACTATCGAACGATGGTTCTCACTTCAAAGTATTACAACACGGTGTGGTAAAAGGTGAAGTTCAATGGAACATGACAGGGCAGCACAGCGTAGCCAATGCTTTGGCGACTATCGCAGCAGCTGAACATGTCGGTGTTTCTGTTGCTACAGCTTGTGAAGCTTTGTCTAATTTTGGTGGTGTAAAACGTCGTATGGAGCTACTAGGCACTATACGTGGCATTGAAGTGTATGACGACTTTGCTCATCACCCAACTGCAATTGATACCACACTGGAAGGTGCACGTAAGCGCTTGGGTGAACGTAAGCTTTGGGCGGTGATTGAGCCACGCTCAAATACCATGCGTATGGGTAGCCATAAAGATGGCCTTGCACATTCTGCACGTTTAGCAGATGAAGTGATTTGGTATCAACCAGAAGGTTTAGATTGGGATCTTGCTCCAGTCATTGCAGCAGCACCTAACAAAGCTGTCGTGGCACGTTCACTTGATGACATCGTTCAAACCATCGTAAGTGAGGCAGGTGAGGGCGATGCTGTGGTGATTATGTCGAATGGCGGTTTTGGTGGTTTACATCAAAAGCTCATTGCAGCATTGAAAGCTTAGCTCAACCAAATGAAATAAAAGGAGCCTGCGAAGCGGGCTTTTTTTATTCTGAGATTTTCAAATAAAATCCAACATGGCTAAACTTTTACATTCTTTAAGCTACAACATCCGCAAAGCTTTTTTCACGTCGGAACATGACTTCAACATAAGAACAGGTAGGCACAATTTTCAATTGTTTCTCTCGAGCAAAGGCTACCAAAGTATCTAACAATACCCGTGCCACACCCTGACCACGCAATGAATCATCGACCCAAGTGTGATTCGCAACAATGGTATGTTCATCCCGCCAAATATAACTAATTTCGGCAATACGTTGACCGTGCTCATTCAGTTGAAAGAATTCGCCCTTTTGACCGTTTTGCTGATACTGAAAAGTCACTGTAATCTCCCTCTGTTTATGAAAAAAATATGTGATGTAACAAACAAATAAGTGTAATTGTACAGAATAAAAACAAGATAAATGAGCTGTTGAAGCACAATAAATCTGTTTCTTTTTCACATTAATTTAAAAATAACACTAATCACACTCGCCGGATTTTTCTTATGGATTTTTATACACTCGCAATCTTGGTATTGCTTATCGCTGCAACATTACTGATTATTTCAATGTTTAAATCACGCTATTAAAAGCAACTAAACAAATCATGTACAACATCAAAAAAAGCCTGTTTCATACATGAACAGGCTTTTTTTTATTATGCCGCTTTTCACAAATTGAATTAGCGTAAAACATCGCGAATAGATTCATCTTTATCAAAGACGGATTTAGCAAAAGGGCACAGTGGAATAATTTTTACCTGTTTCTCTCGGGCGAAATTTACTGCAGCATCCAATAAATGACGTCCAACACCTTGCCCTCTCAAGCTGTCACTGACATCTGTATGATCAATAATGAATTTGTCCTCTCCAGCCCAGGAATATGTCATTTCAGCTAAACGCTCACCATCTTGCTCAATAAGAAATGCGCCTTTGTTTTGGTCATCTTGTTGTTGTACGAACATCTATCTCATCCTCTGATTTTTCTATAAATTCGCATTTTAATCGCTAAAATACTGTTGCTTTTGTATTACTTCTAATTATACCTGCACCTACTTAAGCATTTCCCTCGCTCGTAACTCGCATTAAAATATGGTTTATCTTATTAAGCGAAGACAATCATGTCTGCTTCTCCCTCCGAAACACCATCATCAGGTTCATGGATCTGTGTGATTGCCCTGGCATTTGCCGCGTTTATTTTTAATACCACTGAATTCATCCCTGTTGCCTTACTCAGTGATATAGGTCAAAGCTTCAGTATGGCAGCCACTGATGTTGGCATTATGATTACCCTTTATGCTTGGGTGGTTGCACCAATTTCTTTACCCATCATGCTACTGACCAAAAACATTGAGCGGCGCTTCTTATTAATCAGTTTGTTTACTGTGTTCATCGTGAGTCATGTGTTGTCCTATTTTGCATGGAGTTTTAACACACTACTCATCAGTAGGATTGGTATTGCATTTTCACATGCATTATTTTGGTCTATTACTGCATCACTTGCTGTGCGCGTCGCACCCAAAGGCAAAGAGTTTCAGGCCTTAGGTTTATTGGCAACAGGAACAGCCTTGGCCATGGTCCTCGGTATTCCATTTGGCCGTATGGTCGGAGAAGCCTATGGCTGGCGCAATACCTTTGCCTTAATTGCTATTGGCGCAACGGTTGTTTGCCTGATTCTTGCCAAGACCTTACCAAAATTGCCAAGCGTGAACTCAGGCTCTCTCAGTAGTTTAAAACTATTGATCAAACGCCCTAGTCTGATGATGGTATTCGCATTAACCATCATTGTGATCACAGCACAATTCACCGCTTATAGTTATATTGAACCCTTTGCCCTCAATATTGCTCATTTCAGCTCAATGCAAACCACCACATTATTGTTAATCTTTGGTGCAGCAGGCTTTATTGGGTCATATTTATTTGGAAAATTTGGTGGAAAATATCCTAAATTGGCGATTCCGCTGTGTACTGCAATCCTTGCAATCGCCATGTTATTGCTATGGCCCTTAGCCTCAAGTTTTAGCGGTATCAGCACTGTCTGTTTACTTTGGGGTATGAGCATTATCGGCTTTAGTTTGGCATTACAGTCTAAAACCTTAAATTTAGCGTCTGATGCTACAGATGTTGCGATGGCCATTTATTCAGGTTTGTACAATGTCGGCATTGGCGGTGGGGCACTCTTAGGCGGAATGGTTAGTGTACACATTGGCTTGAGTTACATCGGCCTGATTGGCGGTGTGATCGCGGTAATGGGTACTGTATTGGCATTCGTATTAGTACAACGTGCTGATTTTAAAACTTTAGAGCAAAATTAGATATTTTGTAAAACCACATTGCACTCATGTTAAAAAACTGTCATGCTTCGCCGCATATTTGGACAAAGTCCAAAACAGAATTTGAACAAGGGGAGTAGCCTCCTCCAAGCGTAAATTCCGATTTACGTGTCAGAATATCGTCATTACACTTTGCAAAAAGTCGGTATCTGAGCATCTCACTGCAAAACATTACAGTAAGATGTAGGCAAGACCTTGATCATGTTGTCTCAGACGTTTTATTGCGTCTGGCAACTGGTCAAGGTTTTTTTATGGCTGGTTGTTGGATGTGGAGAATACACATGGAAACGATCGGCACCTTGTGGCTGTATCTGGCATTTTTCGGTTTAGTTGCCGTAATGCTTCTTATCGACTTTTTAGGCTTTAAAAATAACCAAGGCCAAGAGGTTAAAGTTAAAACTGCTGCCTATTGGAGTATTGCTTGGGTATCTGTGGCAACTTTATTCGGCGGAGCACTTTGGCTTTACTTACAACAAACCGCTGGTGTTGCCATCGCAAACACCAAAGTCATGGAATACTTTGCAGGTTATTTATTAGAAAAATCCCTCGCAATTGATAACGTATTCGTTTGGCTGATGATTTTTGCAGCCTTCGCTATTCCACCTGCATTACAACGTAAATTATTGCTATATGGTGTACTTGGTGCGATTGTACTACGCACAATTTTTATTTTTATTGGTGCGTGGTTCGTTCAAGAGTTCTCTTGGGTGCTGTATATCTTCGGTGCGTTCTTGGTATATACCGGCTTTAAGTTCCTAAAAGGTCAGGACGAAGAAGAAACCAATATTGAAGACATGGCCATTTTAAAATGGTTACGTAAGCACATGCGCATAACCCCACAAATGCATGAAGACAAATTCTTTGTCCGCCAAAATGGCATGCTTTGGGCAACGCCTTTGTTCTTGGTGCTAATTTTAGTCGAAGCTTCTGATGTGATTTTTGCAGTCGACTCAATCCCTGCGATTTTTGCGGTAACGTCTGATCCATTTATTGTATTAACTGCAAACTTAATGGCAATTTTAGGTCTGCGTGCGATGTTCTTCTTATTGTCTGGTGCTGCATCTAAAATGCATTACTTACCGTATGGCCTGGGCATCATCTTAGTGTTTATTGGTGGTAAAATGCTGCTGCTGGATGTATTCCACATGCCAATTTGGATTTCACTCGGTTTTATTGTGATTACACTTACAATTACCGCTTGGCTGTCTATTCGACACAGTAAAAAGTACAACGAGACTACGCTTTAAGTACCTAGCTTCAACCGATATTTAAGCGAATAAATAAAAAGCCTTCCTACAATTGGAGGGCTTTTTTAGTATTGATCGATCTTAATTTGATAGGCCATTTCCAACCCAATTTTCAACATCAGCATCTACAAGGCTGAGCTTAGGCCAACGTTGCATCCATTGTTTAGAAACCACTCGCTGCTGAAATACGGTAAGACTCACCAAACATGGATTCCAACGCAACTTGAGCTCAAATAAATCGTTCAGACTAAAGGGCGCGATAATTTCAATGTCTTGCTCCGCATTTAATTTCACCGCCACAGCAGTCGCGGTTTCAGGCCAAAGCGACAAAGCATGCTCAATTGATTTGAGCGGCTGAATAGGCTCACCATTGTCTAAACGATACCAATGATGCACCAAAGCTTGGTTGGTCACATCCCACTGTATCAATGGAAAGAAAGACTGCATTTCTTTTTGGATCTGATGACTATGAGCACCGTTATCCTCAGCATCATAAAATATGATATCCACCTCAGTATGGGAAAGTGTATAGCTGTGTTGGTGTAGCACTGACCACAGCATATTTCGAATTACACCTGCGGCAATATACGCACTGGCATCCACCAAATAAAGCTGCTTTAAAATAGACATGATGCCGTCATGTTGCTGAATCAGTTGCTGCAAGCGCTCAACATACGTGGCTTCAAGCTGTGATTGATTCACAGGATGCATTGGATAGGACATAGATACACGGTTGAATTCTATTCTTTGATTCGATTTAGCCTGACACAAGCGCATTGATTTAATCAATCGCTTTGAAAAAATGACATGCTCTCGACATACATTAATGGCTGTTCGATGTTTTAGAACATGATCCTCTAATTACAGCAACGCCTTTTCTAGCCAAATTAAGCTACAATCAACCGAAAAAATTCTAAACTGCAGGTATGTCATGTCTTCTGTTATCGCATCAACCGCAATTCGCGGCCGCTTCCTAGATATTCAGAATACAGTTGCCCAAGCACGTGAAATTCACGACCAAGTGCGCTATTTCGAAGATGGTTTGCTAATTACGCAAGCCGGAAAAATTCAATGGTTCGGTCCATGGTCTGATGGCCAACACCATCTCCCAGATCAGGTTGAAGTACAGCATTATTCCGATCAATTGATTGTTCCGGGTTTCATCGATACCCATGTTCATTATCCACAAACGGAAATGATGGGAGCTTATGGTGAACAGCTACTGGAATGGCTCGATACCTATACCTTTCCAACTGAAATCCAATTTGAAGATCCGGCTTATGCAGAGCAAATTGCACAGTTCTTTGTAAACGAGTTACTCAAAAACGGAACCACAACAGCCCTTGTTTTTTGTACCGTTCATCCACAATCGGTCGATGCTTTATTTCAAGCCGCTGAACAGCATCAAATGCGTTTAATTGCAGGCAAGGTTATGATGGATCGTCATGCCCCTGAAGCATTATGTGACACAGCTGAGAGTGGCTACAACGACTCTAAAGCACTCATCGAAAAGTGGCATGGCAAGGGCCGTAACCTGTATGCCATCACGCCTCGCTTTGCCCCAACCTCAACGCCTGAGCAATTGACACGGGCAGGGGAGCTAAAAGCCGAGTATCCTGATGTCTATGTACATACGCATTTGAGTGAAAATAAAAATGAAATCGCGTGGGTCAAATCATTATTCCCTGAGCAAAACGGCTATTTAGACGTTTATCATCATTATGGTCTGACCGGATCACGTTCCGTGTTTGCGCACTGCGTGCATTTACAAGACAGCGAATGGGACTGCATGCATGCCACTGATTCAGCCATCGCATTTTGCCCTACGTCGAATCTATTTTTAGGCAGTGGCTTATTTCCATTGAAAAAGACTTGGGAAAAACAAGTCAAAGTAGGACTGGGCACAGACATTGGTGCTGGCACCTCTTTTAACCAACTGCAAACCATCAATGAAGCATATAAAGTACAACAGCTCCAAGGGGAAAAGTTATCTGCCTTTGAAGCCTTATATCACGCCACTTTAGGCGGCGCAAAAGCACTTGATTTAGATGGCAAACTCGGCAATTTCAATATCGGTAAAGAAGCTGATTTTGTTGTGCTCGATTTAAAAGCTACAGCTTTACAAGCCTTACGTCAGCAACGCGCTAAAAATCTGGAAGATGCACTTTTCGCCCTGATGCTGATGGGCGATGACCGTAATATTCATGCCACCTATGTGTACGGACAATGTGCCTATGTCAAACAAAACTAGCCAAGATCCACACATTGCAAAGCATGCCAAAACATACATTAAATGGGGGCTGTTTTTGCTCGGTTGTGCCTGCTTACTCAAGCGTGATAGTACTTCCAAGCCAAACTGATTACATTTTCAGCAGCAAAAAAGATGCATCTGTGAGCCAGATGTATTAAAATTGGATCATCTTTAGAGGTGTTGCAAGTCAACACCTTTTTTATTTTTTGATTTGCTTTTTTAGGTATCTACCCATGTCTGTTCAAATGAGCGTACTGATTTCCACTGAAGAAATTCAAGCTAAAGTGAAAGAGCTTGGCGCAACCATTGATGCACACTATGCTAACAGCGACAAAGAGTTGGTGTTAATTGGCCTTTTACGCGGTTCTGTGATTTTCATGGCGGATTTATGCCGTGCAATTTCTAAACCACACGAACTAGATTTCATGACGGTATCTAGCTACGGCGGTGGTACGGTATCAACGCGTGATGTAAAAATCTTAAAAGATTTAGACGGCGACATCCAAAACAAAGATGTTTTAGTGGTGGAAGATATTATTGACTCAGGTAATACCCTAAGCAAAGTTTTAGAAATTTTAAAAACCCGCAATCCAAACTCAATTGAATTATGTACGTTGGTGAGCAAGCCATCACGCCGTGAAATTGAACTTGATGTAAAATTTTTAGGCTTTGAAGTAGAAGATAAATTTATTGTTGGTTATGGCCTGGACTATGACCAAAAATATCGCCATATTCCATTTATTGGTGAAATTGGTCTTTAATACAGATCAGATACTTAAGAGTGGCCGAAGGCCACTTTTTTTATTTTTGGTCGTGTATTTTGAACAAAAAAACAACAGTTTTTAGCATGATCAGCCTATTGATCAAATTCAAATTGGCAGATTATAGAATCTGAACATGTCGTAAAAAACAAATACATGATAACAAAAGGAGAGTTACTATGTGGTCACTCATTGTTGCGATTGTCGTTGGTTTTATTGCTGGTTTAATCGCACGTGCGATCCATCCTGGAGATGACAAAGCCGGCTTCCTTATGACCACTGTACTAGGGATTGCGGGTTCCTTACTTGCCACCTTTGGGGGACGAGTATTAGGTCTATACGGTGAAAATTCTGCTGCTGGTTTTATTGCGTCCGTCATTGGCGCGATTGTCATTCTGTTTATTTATAATTTAGTGACTAAAAAAACCCGTGCTTAATTCAAAAAACATCAGTTAAAAAATACCCGTATTCAACGGGTATTTTTTTGCAAAAAATTAGGGTTGTGCTTCTTTCAACATATCCTCTAATTCAGCAGCAGGAGAGGCACCTGTAACGATCGCCCCATTGGCAAATACGATACCCGGAGTACCGCCCAATTTCAGGCTTTTAGCTAGTTTTAAATTACGTTCAATTGGGTTAGCGCAGCTCTTGCTAGACTTGGGCTGAATACCTTTGACGATTAAATTATTCCAGGCCAATTCTGGGCTAGCTTCACAAAAAACTTGCTTTGATGGTGTAACTGATTGCGGCTTCAATGCTGTGACAAAAGTATAAATAGTAATGTCATTGAGTTTAGCCAACTCTAATTCAAGACGTTTACAATATGGGCAATTTGGGTCAGAAAAGATCGCAATCTGACGTTTTCCATTCCCCCTTACGCTTTTAATCGCATCTTGAAAGGGTAGTTTATTCCAATCCGTTTTTTGTTGATTCATCATCAATTGTTTGGTCAGGTTTTTCTGATCTTTTAGACGAATCATCGAACCTGCGATAATGTAATCTGCATTTTCACTGACATAAATCACCTGATCTTCAACGAAGCCACTATATACTCCGGGCATCTCAGTCGTTTGAATATTTTCAATTTTTAAACTTGGGTGTTTCTGCTGCAATTGTTTTTGTACAGCATTTACGTCAGCAAAAGTGAGGCTAGTCGCAGTGGCTAACACCATCAATGCACAAAGTTGTTTAATCATCTATTTAACACATTTATAGAAATATTTGCTGTCATTCTATGTCGAAATAAAAACTTGTCTTCAAATTTTTTCACATGCTTACGCAAACGCCACAACTGGTTTCACGTGGAACATCTAAGCAATACAGGGTTGATTAATTTCTACCGAGATATGCACAATTTCCTCATGAATTGATAGGGCTGTACGAACTTGGTCAGCAGTAAGCGCATCTTGTGTTTCAAGAGCAACGATACATGAAAATTGCCCTTTCGCCACTTTCCAAACATGTAAGTCGGTCACCATAACAGGCGCTGGTAAATCTTGCAAAACCTCACGAATTTCAGCGACAACAGGATGATTCATTTCTGCATCTAATAAAGTCTGTGCTGTTTCTTTGATTAAAGCAAAAGCCCATTTTCCAACTAAAATTGCGCCTACAATTCCTAATACAGCATCAAGAAAGCTCCAACCTAGCCATTTTCCTGCAAATAAAGCAACGATCGCCAGTACCGATGTCACTGCATCAGCAACCACATGCATAAATGCAGCTTTTTGATTTAAATCATGATGCTGCCCATGCTCAGGCTGCAAGTCATGATGACTATGTTTATGTTCATGGTGATGGTGATGGTGATGGTGATGGTGATGGTCATCATGCAACAACCATGCACAGATTAAATTCACCACCAAGCCTAAAATCGCAATCGGTATCGCCTCGTTATAATGAATCTGAACAGGATTAAATAAACGTTCAACCGAATGGAATGCCATAAACAATGCCACGACCATCAAGAGTATGGCACTGCTATATCCCGCTAAAATTTCAATTTTCCATGTACCAAAACTAAAACGACTGTCTTTTGCATAATAACCTGCTGCACGGTAAGCAAAATAAGCTAAACCTAGAGCCAACATGTGCGAACTCATGTGCCAACCATCTGCCAAGAGTGCCATGGAATTAAAAATCCATCCTCCAATGACTTCTAGAAACATCATGACTGCCGTTAAAATGGTGGCAAGCAAAATACGTTTTTGCGCGAGTGGATTTCCTTCATCAAATTGGTGATGATGGATTCTGACCGATGGGGAATGACTCATAATCTTTTTATGCTTAAATATACTCCCCCATAGTATATTTATTTTCGGGAGAATTGTATTGAGCCATTTACATCAAGACAAAAAAATATTGAATCGAGTAAAGCGCTTACAAGGACAAATCAATGCGGTAGATCAAGCCTTACAACAACCAGAAGCAGGTTGTATTGAGGTTTTACAACAGGTCGCAGCGATTAAAGGTGCAATCAATGGATTGATGAATGAATTAATCGAAGCACATTTGCGCCATCATGTTTTACCTGAAGGTGTGTCCATCAATGAGCAAGAATTAGAAGAGTTTATGACATTAATAAAACGTTATGGATAAGTTTTGCGCAGATTGATTGACCTAAGTGAAACATTCCTTTTACACTCTTAGGCTCTCTCTCCCTTCCAATATAGATTGTTTTACTGTCTATATAATGCGACCTAAACATGACGACAAAAGCTTCATGGCGACCCTTTTTAATGGTCAGCCTTGCACTCTGTATGGGTACAATTGGTACCGCACTAGCAAGTCCACTGTATCCGATTTACCAGCAACTATGGGGGCTGCTGCCGAGCCACATCACCTATATTTTTGTCGCGTATATGTTTGGGTGCTTGGCAACCTTGCTTTTTCTAGGGCGTACCAGTAACAGTATTGGTTTTCTGCGAACGCTACAAATTGGCTTAGGTTTTATTGTACTTGGGCTGACATTGTCAGTTTTTGCTGAAAACGCACTGTGGTTATCTATCGGGCGTTTTATCATTGGTATCGCTTCAGGACTGATTAGCACTTCGGCAATGCTAGGTTTGGTCTATACTATTCCAGAACAACATAAACAAAATGCGCCACAATTTAGTTCAATCATCACTGTTATCGGTTTTGGATTAGGTCCGTTCATTGGTGGCTTGATCGCACAATTTTCAACCGCGCCATTAATCACTCCCTATATTCCAGTGATCTTAGGTGGGATTGCTTGTTTAATCGGCCTATTTTTGATTAAAACTCCGTCTTTTGAACCTCAACCTTTCTCAATCGCGCCTCATCTTGAATTACCTGAACCTCAGTTTAAAGCTCGCTTTTATATTGCGGGTTTAACTGCTTTTTGTGCATTTGGATCTTTTAGTTTATTTGCTTCACTTGCTCCGTCATTCGTTAAAGAAGCCATACCTTGGCACGGGCCTTTAGTCAGTGGTTCAGCCATCGCCAGTATTTTATTGGTTTCTGCCTTAGTTCAGTTTTTTGCTAAATCATTTGAACCCGCAAAATGTGTAAATGCCGGTTTAATCGTGCTGATCTGTAGTTATGTTCTACTTGCACTCTGTATGACACTGCATTGGAGCAGTTTATTCTTCATCAGTGATATTTTGGTGGGTGTTGGGCATGGACTTGGATTATTGGGTGCATTTGGGCTTGTCCATCAAATGACACGTCCCGAGAATCGAGCTGCGGTTATATCAACATATTTATTTATCGGTTACTTAGGTACGATCATTCCAATTATTGCCGCAGGCTATTTGTCGGATCACTTTGGTTTAATCGCAGGCGTACTCGGTTTTTGTATTGGCGTGGGACTACTTTGTTTGCTGTTGCTCGTGTGGCAGAAAAAACTAGATTCCCGCATACCAGCTAAAAAATAATTCGCCTCCACAATTCGTGCTGCTTTTGTGAACAGATACATTTTTTCAGGTAAGATCGCTCAGTGTCTTTTTAAAATTACTGAATATGCTCATTATTAAATGCGATATTGATCTAACTAAAAATAAAATTGTGGCGAAAAGCAATTACGGGGATATACGTTATATTTTACCTAACCAAGATATTCCCGCTTTAAAGCTCTATGATTTTGCGATGTGGGGATTTCTACCGATTGCTATGCGCTTAGGCTTGAATATACATATTCAAGGCAGCTTATCAATCCAATCTATTGAATCAGCACAACTCGTCTCAAAAGTGTGGGCCAGTTGGTTACCGAACTTATATCAGGCTGTACAAATTACAGCAGAGAGTATTATCCATCAGCCACAATCAGAACAGTCTCAACAAAACCTGACTTTTTTTAGCGGTGGCATAGATTCAACTTTTAGTTCATACAGCCACTTTTTAAAACACGGCAAAGACTCAGATTGTTTAACTGTACATGGTATGGATTATAAGTTTGATGATCATGCAAAATTTGAAGCCTTACTCGATCAAACAGCAGCATTTCGAAAGGAAGTTTTTAACACGAGCCATATCATTCAAACCGATGCCTATAACTTATACAGTAAATATGGATGTAACCCTAAAGGCTCACATGTAACACATATATTCTCTTTATTTTCATGTGCAACACTCTTTAATAAATATCAACACTATCGCATTGCAGCAGATTACAGGCTCGATCAGCAATTTTTCGTTCATCCTTACGGCTCAAACACAGCAACCAATCGATTAATGAAGAATCATAATGCCGATTTAACCACATTGGATGACCATGTCACACGGGCACAAAAAACTGCCTTTTTGAATCAATCTCAACTGGATTTAAGTACTTTATCAATTTGTGTAGATTATTCTGCGCGGCCTAAAAACTGTGGAAAATGTAGTAAATGCATGAGAACAAAAGCAATGTTTTATGCAATTGATTCAAAAATTCCAGAAATTTTTGTTGATACCCAATTTAATCAAGATTGGTTTCAAGCTATTCCATTTCATTCAAAATTAAACCGTGCTTTCATTTTTGATATTTTAGCGACTGTCGAAAGCGCATCTAAACAAGATGAATTTCCTGGGTATTCTAAGCTTAAAAATAAAGTGACAGCCGCTTCAAAACGAGCTGAAGTAAACCCATTTTATCAAATGGAGCGTAAAACTCTGTCCTTCAGGTCAGAGATATAAGCGACACGACATGAAGTGTCGTTTGATTTAACTAAGGACTATTTTTCTTGAGTTTTGATTGTTAATATAAGTACATGAAAACCCTTAAATTACGTATAAAAGACAAACATTGCAAGGTGTTAGACCAACTAGCATCAGAAGTGAACTTTGTCTGGAATTATGTCAATGATTTAGGGTTTAGGCATTTGAAGCGGAAAGGTGAATTTCTCTCTGCTTTTGATATTGCCAAATATACGAAAGGCACATCCAAAGAATGTAATTTACATAGTCAAACCATTCAGGCTGTAACTGAAGAATTAGTCACCCGAAGAAAGCAATTTAAAAAGGCAAAGCTGAAATGGCGTGTCAGCAATAAAAAATCAGCAAGGCGCTCTTTGGGATGGATTCCCTTTAAAAAGGTGGCTATCAAATATGCCAATGGATATGTCCAGTATGGAAAACACCAATTTAAGCTTTGGGATAGCTACGGTTTAAGCAAATACACGTTAAAAACAGGTTCATTTGTAGAGGATAGCCGTGGGCGTTGGTATGTATGTCTTGTTGTTGAATCGCCTAAGCAAGATAAATCGACAGCAACCA